>CAIKXW010000231.1 GCA_903831485.1 uncultured Alphaproteobacteria bacterium
CCCTGCAATGGAGAGCCGCCATGACTTACAGGAGCGTTCTGGTTCAACTGGAGAACTCTGTATCCGGCAATGCGCGCGCCAGGGCCGCGGTTAGCATAGCTGCAAGGTTCGGGGCCGAGCTCACGGGCGTATTCCTCAAGTCGGAGCGGGTTCCGTACTATCTCGTCGGCGATGGGCTGGTCGTGCCGACGGTGAACGTCGAGGACTATTTCAAGGAGCGTGAACAGGAGATCGCCACGGAATCGGCCAAGGCCCGCAAAAGTCTTGAGGCCGCCGTTGGCGAGGCGCCCATCCCGACACACTGGATCGAACTGAACGCCGATGACGACCTCACCCTGGCGGCTTGTGCGCGTCGTCATGACCTTTCGATTCTGCCCCGCCAAATGAGCGCGACCCGCGGCGACCACGTCATCTCCGCCGCCAGTATCGGAATGGCGGCGGGCGGTCCCATGCTGGTGTTACCGCCGCTTGGCTACCCGGAATCGTTCGGGCGGCGCGTCCTCGTGGCGTGGAACGATTCACGCGAGGCGGCGCGCGCTCTTCGCGACGCCATGCCATTTCTCGCGCAGGCCGAAGAAATCCATTTCATCATTGCATCACGCGAGGCTCCGGGCGAGCTTGATGCATGGCTGCGCCGCCATCTGGCCATCCACGGCTGCCGTGAGCCAAAACTGTTCGTCGACCGCGACGATGATGTTTCAACCGGAGAGATCATCCGGCAAAGGATCGATCTCGTCGGGGCGGATATGGTGGTGCTTGGCCTTTACGGCAGGTCCCGCCTCCAGGAGTTTGTTCTGGGCGGCGTCACGAAGACCCTGATCGACAATACGAAGATGCCGCTTCTTCTCTCACACTGAACGGTGCGACATGGTCCTTGGGCGGTTGTTGTTCTTCCCGTTGCTTGCGGTGCTGACGGCTTGCGCGCCCAACGGTGGAGGGGACAGGGTGGCCGACGACGCAGCGGGCCTCGTCGCTGGAGGACGGCAGATCGCGTTGACGAACTGTGCGGGCTGCCATGCTGTCGATGCGGGCGCGACGAGCCCGCTTTCCAGCGCGCCGCACTTCCAGGACTTGCGAAGGCTCTACGACCCGGATCGGCTCGCCGAGCACCTGATCGAAGGCATTCGCGTCGGTCACGACCAGATGCCTGTCTTTGACCTGGACATCCGGACGACCGACGCACTCGTCGCCTACATCAAATCCCTCGACCCGTGATCGTGCTTCAGGCCGCGAGGGGTCCTGCGTCGCTCCGACAGATCACCGAAGCCGGGACGGAAAGTCCGTCCTCGCTTGCGCCGCCTTGAGCCAGTTCCTGCAGCAGGCTCCGCCGAACGATGCGGCAATGGTACAGCGACGTCATTTCAATCCAGCCGCGGCGCTGGAACTCCGTCATCTTGCGCGAGACGGTCTCCAGGCGAAGGCCGAGAAACTCCGCCATGTCGCCCCGTCGCATCGGCAGGTCGAAGGCGCCTCCATGCGTCGCATCGCAGAGGTCCGCGACCGACAGGAGGAAGGTCGCCAGCTTCTGTTCGGCAGACTGCGCCCCGATCGCTGCCAGCTGCGCCTGAGCCGCCCCTAGTTGGCGGCCGACCTGGCGCAGGAGTTGTTGTGCGAGCTTCGTGTCGACCATGCAGATGTCGGCCAGTGATTTGGCCATGATGGTGCGTACTGTGACGGGCGTGATCGCCTCGCAGCCATTGACGTGGATATCCTCGGACTCAAGACCGAGGATGGAGCCAGCGTTCGCGAAACCCACGATTTGGCGCTGGCCGTCGATGAGCGTGCGGTAGAGCTTCACCCAACCGCTCTCGACCACGAAGATGCATGTGCGATCATCGCCCTCGTAGAAGAGATGCTCATGCGTGCCGACATGCCGGACATTCGCGCTCCGCCGGTCGTCGGGCCGGCGAACCGGCTGGGTTGTGAATGAGTCGATTCGTCCGCCTGCGATGCACATCGAGAAACTCCCTGTCCGGTCTCAATGCGCCGACGATGATCGCGCAGCCTTGCGCTGGTTTGCCGAAGTGTGTCGGGCTCCGTGACTAAACGTGACATTTCCCCTGCAAGGCGGGGTCTCAGGCCATTCGGTGCCCCAGGGAGCGTATTTGTCGCAGCAGTTCCTCGGCCTTCTGCGGGGTCATGGCGCCAAGGCCGCCGACAAGGGTCCGCCTGACGGGGCGGACTCCCGACATGCCAAGTATGGATCGCTCGAGACATCGCACGCCATGCGCGCCGAACATCCAGCGATAGGCGAAGCCGGGCATTCCCATCGTGACGACAATCCTGGCGGTCTTGCCCCTGAGATTCTGCTTCGGGAAGCCGCCGTGCTGATCCTGGGCAATCGCGAAACTGTGGCGGAAGGTCTGTTCGAAGAACGCCTTCACCACCGCCGGCATCGTGCCCAGCCAGAGCGGGAAAATGACGACCAGATGGTCCGCCGCCATGATCTGCGATTGCGCCTTGAGTATGGGCGCATCGGGCGAGGAGTCGAAGTCGGCGGGGTCGCGCAGCAACCACAGGTTCAGCGTCCCGATGTCGATCTGGCTGACACTTGCGTCCGCTGAGGCGGCACCCTCGGCATAGGCGTCAGCAATCGCATGACAAAGGTGAGGGACTTGCCCGTGCGGATGGCCCTGGATGATGCAGATGTTGCGCGCCATCGTTCCCGGCGGCTCAGATCGCGAGGCTATGGGTTGTGGGCTTCTGCACGAAATCCGGATCGAAGCAGGCGGCCACATTGCGGACATACGGCCTGCCGCGGGAGGTGATCGACAGGTGATTGCCCTGCAGCCTGACAAGGCCGGCATGGAGGAATGGCGCAAGGCTCGAACATGCGGCTATCCGCAGGTCTGCATCGAGGGTCGCCTCGAAGTCGCACAGGATTCGCTCGATGACGCCGCCGACCCGCCTGTCGCTCTGCGATGGCTTGAGGCCGCGAACGACGGGAGACTGGGCCTGTGACAGCATGGACCGGTAGGCGCTGGTGTCGGCTGTGTTCTGGTAGAACAGACCGGGCAGGGAGGAGATCGCCGACGCGCCAAGGCCGATGAGTGCATCGCACGCGTCATCCGTGTAGCCTTGGAAGTTGCGATGCAGCTGTCCGTGCTGTTCTGCCGTCGCGAGTGAATCCCCGGGGGCTGCGAAGTGATCGAAGCCGATGGGCATGTATCCGGCCCGGGTCAGCGTTCGCGCCGCCGCCTCAGCCTGTTGGAACCGCGCCTCTCCGGATGGGAGATCGTCCGGCCGGATGCCCTTCTGGTGCTTCTTCATCCACGGAACATGCGCATAGCCGAATACGGCCACCCTGTCGGCATCCTGGGTCGAGGCGAACGTGGCGGTTTCGACGACATGCTCCAGCGTCTGGCCGGGCAAGCCGTACATCATGTCGATATTGACGCCTTCGACGCCCGCATCGCGAAGCATGCGGATCGCGCTTTCAATCACCATCCTGGGTTGGATCCGGTTGATGCGAGCCTGGACCTCGGGATCCAGCACCTGCACGCCGAGGCTCGCCCGCGAGAGGCCCGCATCCGCAAACGCCTGCACCAGCTCGGGTGAAACGCCGCGCGGGTCGAGCTCCACCGCAATATCCGCCACCGGTGATAGTTCGAAGTTCGATCGGATCGCGCCGAAAAGCCGTTCAACCTGAGCAGGCAGTAGGATATCCGGCGACCCTCCGCCGAAATGGATGCGTGTCACGCGCGCGCCTGCCGGCAGGTCCTGAGCCACAAGCCCGATTTCGGCCCGCAATGCGTCAATGTAAGTGTCAACCGGGTCCGCAACCGTGGGAACGCTGGTGTTGCAGCCGCAATACCAGCAGAGCTTCTTGCAGAAAGGGATGTGGACATATAGCGAGATCGCGGCGCCCGGTGCAAGGCGCGTCCTCGCTGTCCTCGCCGCTTCGCCATCGACATCGCCCGAGAACCGATTGGCCGGCGGATAGCTCGTGTAGCGCGGCAATTGCTGGGATGCGAAGTCGGGGAGGTAGTCCCACACCTCGCTTTCGGATCGAGAGCGGAAGGCCATCAGGGAACCACCATGGAAGCTGTGTTCCCAAGATCGGTGCGACCAACAAGCCCGGCGGCCGAAAGGCACATGATCGTCAGGCCAATGAAGGCAATCGCGCAGCCTGCGCAGTGCGCATGAGATCCGAAACTCGTCGCATCAGAAGGTTTGCCGCACCACGCAGAAGCAAGCTCGATATCGATACCGGAGCTGCATGCGCGAATGAAGGCGCCCGTGCATGTCGCTGCCAATCCGGACAGGAACACAGCCACACTTTTCACAGGCGCCTCCACCCACGGTCGCACGAGTTTGGGGGACGGCGACCGTATCCATTCTCGTACGTGATCGCCTCGATGGCGTGTTTGCGATGGATCAAGCGACACCCGGCGCCGCTCTGACAGAAGTCCCCCCGCGTCGCCTCCAGCAAGGAGAGCGCACCGCATGAGAGGACAGGATCATGGCGGCCGCATTCACACGCGAGCGAGTCGACGGCAGCACATTTGTGGTTGGCCTGGTGCTTGTCGTCGTCCTGATTCTATCCTTCGCCGGCGCCGCCAACGCGGTCGATCCGGCGTTTCGCACCCATTCCTTCATGTTTGCGATCGCTGCTGCTGGAGGCCTCGCCGCACTGCTGGGCTGGCATGAGATCTCAGAGCGGCAGCCACGCTTCGACAAGACCTTCTATGAGGAAGGCATCATCAAGGCCGGCATCGCGGCGACGATGTTCTGGGGCATCGCCGGATTCCTCGTCGGCCTGATCATCGCCCTGCAGCTGACCTTTCCGAGCCTGTTCTACTTCCCCGACCTTGGCTGGACCAATTTCGGCCGCCTGCGCCCGCTGCATACATCCGCTGTGATCTTTGCCTTCGGGGGCAATGCGCTCATCGCCACATCGTTCTATGTGGTGCAGCGTACCTGCCGCACGCGACTCGCCGGCGGCATGTGGCCGTGGTTCGTCTTCTGGGGCTACCAGCTCTTTATCGTGATCGCCGCAACCGGCTATCTGATGGGCGTCACGCAGTCGAAGGAATACGCCGAGCCCGAATGGTATGCCGACATCTGGCTGACCATCGTGTGGGTCGCCTACCTCGCGGTATTCGTCGCGACCATCCTGCGCCGCAAGGAGCCGCACATCTATGTGGCGAACTGGTTCTATCTCGCCTTCATCGTCACCATCGCGCTGCTGCACGTCGTCAACAACATCTCCATCCCGGCCAGCCTCGCTGGCGTGAAATCCTACTCGGTCTTCAGCGGCGTCCAGAGCGCGCTGATCCAGTGGTGGTACGGCCACAACGCTGTCGGCTTCTTCCTCACCGCAGGCTTCCTCGCGATCATGTACTACTTCATCCCGAAGCGCATCGACCGGCCCGTGTGGTCATACCGGCTGTCGATCGTCCACTTCTGGTCGCTGATCTTCATCTACATCTGGGCCGGCCCGCACCACCTTCACTACACCGCGCTTCCGCAGTGGGCGCAGACTCTCGGCATGACGTTCTCGATCATGCTCTGGATGCCCAGCTGGGGCGGCATGATCAACGGCCTGATGACGTTGTCGGGCGCCTGGGACAAGCTGCGCACAGATCCCGTGGTCCGCATGCTGGTGGTCTCCGTCGCCTTCTACGGCATGGCGACCTTCGAAGGCCCTGCCATGTCGATCCGCGAGGTCAACGCGCTGTCGCACTACACCGACTGGGGTATCGGCCACGTCCACTCCGGCGCGCTGGGCTGGGTCGGCTTCGTGACCTTCGGCGCGCTCTATTGCCTGACGCAGTGGGTGTGGAAGCGGGAGCGGCTCTACTCCAACGCGCTGGTCGAGTGGCACTTCTGGATCGCGACCATCGGCATCGTGCTCTACATCACCTCGATGTGGGTGTCAGGCATCATGGAAGGCCTGATGTGGCGCGCCTACAACGAGTTCGGCTTCCTCGAATACTCCTTCGTCGAAACCGTCAGCGCCAAGCACATCTCCTACATCATCCGTTCGCTTGGCGGCGGGCTCTATCTGCTGGGCGCGCTGATCATGGTCTATAACCTCGTGCGGACTGCACGCGGCGACGTTCCCGCTGAAGAGCAGCGGAAGTCGCGCGCAACGCCCGTCCTTCAGGCAGCAGAGTAGGGGGCCAGCATGGCGATGCGCCAGAACACGCTATTCAAGAAGCACAAGCTGTTCGAGAGAAACACCTTTATCCTGCTGATCGGCATTCTCGTTGTGGTGGCCATCGGCGGCCTCATCGAGATTGTTCCGCTCTTCTACCTGAAGAACACGATCGAGAAGGTGGAGGGCATGCGGCCCTACACGCCGCTCGAACTGGCCGGCCAGAACATCTACATCCGCGAAGGCTGCAATGTCTGCCACTCGCAGATGATCCGCCCGCTGCGTGACGAGGTTGAGCGTTACGGCCATTACTCGCTCGCCGCTGAGAGCATGTACGACCACCCCTTCCAGTGGGGCTCGAAGCGTACGGGGCCAGACCTTGCGCGTGTCGGCGGCAAATACTCTGACGAATGGCAGCGCGATCACCTGGTCAACCCGCGCGCGCTCGTTCCGGAATCGATCATGCCGCCCTACGCGTTTCTCGCCGGCCGGCCGCTCGACCTGTCCACTATCCAGAACCAGATGCAGACGCTCAGGCTCGAAGGCGTGCCCTATTCACAGGCGATGATCGACAGCGCCGTCAACGACATGATGGCGCAGTCGGGCGGCGACTACGACATCGACGCCTTGCGCGAGCCTTATGACGCGATCTCGGGGAGGCAGGGCACTGTTGTTGTCCGCAATTTCGACGGCGAGACCGGCGCACCTACCGAGCTCGATGCGCTGATCGCCTACCTGCAGATGCTCGGCACGCTGGTCGATTTCTCGACCTACGAAGCCGGCGACCTGTCGAACCGGAGGTAGGGACATGACTTACGAAAGCTGGTCCTCCTTCGCCCAGACCTGGGGGACGCTGTATTTCACTGCAATCTTCTTCTGCGCGCTGGCCTACGCGCTCTGGCCGCGCAACGGCCAGGGTTTCCGCCGGGCGGCCCAACTCCCCATCACCGAAAAGGAAAACGGCGATGACCGACCGCTTGCCTGATGTCGATAGCCACAGCGGCGTCGAAACCACGGGACACGAATGGGACGGGATCAAGGAGCTGAACAACCCGCTCCCGCGCTGGTGGCTGTTCATCTTCTACGGGACGATCGCGATCGCGATCGTCTACTGGGTGCTGATGCCGGCATGGCCGGCCCCGCCGGGAATGCAGGGCAATACGCGCGGCGTGTGGGAGCAATCGGATCGCGCGGAAGTCGCTGCCGACATTTCCGCAACCGCGGTTGACCGTGCGGCCCTCGCCAGCCGCCTGTCGGCCGTCGATGCGAGCGTCATCCTGCAGGACCACGAACTCAGCCAGCTCGCGCTTGGCCTTGGCGAAAGCGCCTTCGGCGACAACTGCGCCACCTGCCACGGCGCAGGCGGCCGCGGCGCAAAGGGCTATCCACGCCTCGCCGACGACATCTGGCTGTGGGGCGGCTCGCTAGCGGAGATCGAGACCACGATCCGTCACGGCATCCGCTCGGATGATCCAGCCGCCCGCCTTTCAGAGATGCCGGCGTTCGGTCGCGACGAATTTCTGACCCCGGCGCAACTTGCCGACCTCGTCGAGTTCGTGTCCGCCATCTCCGGTCGCGGGGGCGACGCTGCCGCCGTGGACCGCGCCCAGTCCGTCTTCCAGGACAATTGCGCCAGCTGCCACGGCGTCGATGCGCGAGGAAACCGGACCAAGGGCGCGCCCAGCCTGGTCGATCGCGAATGGCTCTATGGCGGCGATCGCGAAACGCTTCGGAAAACGCTGCACGGCTCGCGCCAGGGCGTGATGCCGGCATGGAGCAAGCGCCTCGACGCCGCGACGATCCGCGCGCTCGCCATCTACGTCCACTCGCTTGGGGGCGGGGAGTAGATGGGCAAAGCCACGCTCATTGACCTTCGCGCCGAGCGTGGCGCCCGTGGCGGGCCGCCACCACCACCGACCGGTGACGAACCGCCCGTGCTCTATGTCCCGCGGAAGCAGATCTACCCGAAGCTAGTGTTCGGCCGCATCCGGTCGATCAAGTGGCTGCTGCTGATCGCAACCCTTGGCGTCTACTACCTGCTGCCATGGATCCGCTGGGATCGCGGGCCGGGCATGCCGGATCAGGCGGTCCTCGCCGATTTCGCCGGCGGACGGTTCTACTTCTTCGGCATCGAGATCTGGCCGCAGGAAGTCTACTACATCACTGGCCTGCTGATACTCGCCGCCGTGGGGCTCTTCCTCGTCACGGCGCTCTTCGGCCGTGTCTGGTGCGGCTATGTCTGTCCCCAGACGGTCTGGACTGACCTGTTCCTGGTCGTCGAGCGCTTCTTCGAAGGCGACCGCAACGCCCGCATGAAGCTCGAGAAGGCGCCGCTATCGCTCAACAAGGCCTCGCGCAAGACAGGCAAGCATGCCGTCTGGATTCTGGTGTCCTTCGCCACCGGCGGCGCCTTCATCCTCTACTGGCACGACGCGCCGAGCCTGGCGCAGACGTTCTTCGCGGGCCATGCGCCGATGACGGCCTATGTGTTCGCCGGGCTTTTGACGCTGACGACCTATGCGCTGGCAGGCGCGATGCGCGAGCAGGTCTGCACCTACATGTGCCCGTGGCCGCGCATCCAGGGCGCGCTGGTCGACAAGGAAACGCTCGCAATCACCTATCGCCACGAGCGTGGCGAACCGCGGGCGCCGCACAAGAAAGGCGAGTCCTGGGAGGACCGGGGCGATTGCATCGACTGCACGCAATGCGTCGTGGTCTGCCCGATGGGCATCGACATACGCAACGGCCCCCAGCTCGAATGCATCCAGTGCGGCCTGTGCATCGACGCCTGCGACGCCGTGATGAAGAAGGTCGGTCGGCCAACCGGCCTCATCGCCTACGACACCGACGAGAACGTGGCGCTGCGATGCTCGAAAAAGCCTGCACTGCCATTCCGCCCGATCCGGCCGCGAACCCTGGTCTACGCATCCGTCTTTTCGCTGGCGTGCGCGGTGATGGTCTTCGGGCTTCTCACGCGCTCGGACATCGACATCCTGGTGATCAAGGATCGCGGCGTGCCGTTCGTGGAACTCGCATCCGGCGACATTCGCAACGCCTACACGCTCAAGATCGCCAACAAGCAGCGCAGCATACGCACCCTGGATCTGGCGATCGAGAACCTTCCCGCGGCCATGATCGAGATCATCGGCGAAGGCGACGCCACCGGCCCCACACGCGTCACGGCAGTGCCTGACGGCGTCGACCGGTTCCGCGTACTCGTCACGGCGCCTGCTGCTTCCGTCGCGGGGGGCGGCTCGCTCATCCGCTTCAAACTGTCTGACGCGACCGGCGCATCCAGCGTCGCGACCCAATTCGATGGCCCGGAGAAGTGACATGGCGACCAAGCCCCTGCGCGGCATCGATGTCTTCTTGTGGCTCGCCGCTTTCTTTGTCGTGACGTTCGCCGTCGATGGCTATTTCATCGTCCGCGCGGTCAACACGTTTCCGGGCGAGCAGGTCAAGAACTCCTACGTGCTTGGCCTGGACTTCAACCAGCAGGTCGCGCGTCGCGCGGCGCAAGCGGAGCTGGGCTGGACTGCCGAAGCCGGCCTCATCGGCGGACCTGACGCGACGTTGCTCGTCCGGATCGATTCAGCGTCTGGCGCCGTTTCGGGCCTGTCCGTGGAAATCGAAGCCGTGCTCCCCGGTCGCGGCGCCAGGACGCTGAACCTGGTTGAGCGCGCTCCTGGCGAGTACGCCGTCCCATTCCCCACGGAAGGAGCGCGCCGCGCAGACATCCAGATCAACGCAACTCGCCCTCGCGAGTCCGAACAGGTGTTCGAAGCGTTCAAGACGTTGGAGATCGCGTCATGAGCGCCCTCGCCGCAGGCTGCCCTAGCGGCCTTGCGCCGCCAGTTGATGGCGTGAAGCAGGACCCATCCGCCTTCGTGACGGTTGCGGGAGACCGGCGCGCACTCGACATCATGGTCAGCGGCGCGAGCTGTGGCGGCTGCATCTCGAAGATCGAACAGGCGCTGCTCCGGCTGCCCGGCGTGGATGTCGCGCGGCTGAATTTGTCGACCGGACGCCTGCGCATCGAATGGATCGGAAACCTCGCGCCGATCAGGCTCACGGAGACGATCACCAAACTCGGCTATGGCGCCGCGGCTGCAGACCCGGGGCAGGCAGAGGACCCGGGCGCCGCAACCGAACGAAGGCTTCTGATCGCGCTGACCGTCGCAGGCATTTCCACGGCGGGCGTCATGCTGATGTCCGAGGCCATCTGGTTTGGCGCCGACATGCCAAGCGAGACCCGCACGCTCCTGCATTGGCTGTCGGCCCTGATTGCAATCCCTGCAACGCTCTTTGCCGGCCGGACATTCTTCGAATCAGCGTTCGCCTCACTCCAGCATCGACGCCTGAACATGGACGTCCCGATCTCGCTGGCAGTGATTCTCGCGCTCGTTCTCAGCCTCCACGCAACCATGACGGGCGGCGCCCACACCTACTTTGACGCCTCCGTCATGCTGCTGTTCTTCCTGCTTATCGGTCGTTTTCTCGATGCGCGCCTGCGCCGGCAGGCTTACGCGGCTGCCAACGCACTCGCGGCGATGCAGACGAGCAGCGCCACGCGGCTGGGGCCGAAAGGACTGGCCGAAGCCATCCGCGCATCCGACATCCGGGCGGGTGACAAGCTGCTGGTAGCGGCTGGGGAGCGTCTGCCGGTCAATGCGCAGGTCCTGTCCGGCCAGACATCGATCGATCTCCGCCTCGTCACCGGCGAAGTGGACCCTGCGCGCTCGTTTCTGGGCCAGGTCCTCCACGCCGGCGCCATCAACCTTTCCGCGCCGATCGAAGTGCGCGCGCTTGCGCCAGCCAGCCAGTCCCTGATGGCAGACATCGCGCGCCTGCTTGAGGCGGGCGAACAGAAGAAATCATCCTACCGCCGCCTCGCCGACAAGGCCGTCGCCGCCTACGTGCCGCAGGTTCACGCGATGGCGGCGTTTGGATTCGTCGGCTGGCTGGTCCTTGGCGCGGCGATCCCTCAAGCCGCGTTCATCGCCATCACCGTGCTGATCATCACCTGTCCGTGCGCCATCGCGCTCGCAGCGCCGCTAGTCCAGGTCGTCGCCGCCGGGCGCCTGTTCCGCGAAGGTGTCTATCTCGCGTCCGGCGATGCGCTCGAGCGCATTGCGACCGTCGATCACGTGATCTTCGACAAGACCGGCACGCTGACGCTCGGCGATCCGGTGTTGATCGATGAAGGCTACTCGCCGGCAGACCTCGCCGGCGCAGCCCAGCTCGCACGCGCCAGCCGGCATCCCTTCTCGCGCGCCATTGCGCATGCGGCCGGCGCCGGCCCGGTCGCGCTAGGTGTCAGGGAAACCCCGGGCGAGGGTGTCTCCGGTCTCATCGATGGCAGGATTGCGATGCTGGGCCGCGCTGACTTTGTCGGGGCAAAAGGCGGTGACGGTTCGCACCTTTGCTATACGATCGAAGGGGCCGACCCGGTGACATTCCGGTTCGAGGATCGTCTTCGTCCAGACGCTAGGGAAGCCGTCGCGAAACTTTGCACGATGGGCCTCACAGTCGAGCTTCTTTCAGGCGACACCGAAGAACGCGTCGCGCGTGCGGCCGTCGCGGCGGGGATCACAGTCTGGCGCGCGTCCGCAACGCCAACATCCAAGGCCCTGCACCTGCAGGACCTCGAGCGGGCCGGGACGAAAGTCCTGATGGTCGGAGATGGCCTGAACGATGCCGCGGCGCTCGCCGGTGCGCACGCGTCCCTGGCTCCGGGCGGCGCAGTCGATGTGTCGCGCCTCGCCAGCGACTGCGTCTTCTCGCGCGAAAGCCTTGCCTCCGTCCCGCGCATCATCGAAATCGCGCGGATGGCGCGCCTGCGGATGCGCGAGAACTTCGCGCTGGCTGCGATCTACAACCTGATCGCGGTTCCAATCGCGCTGTTCGGCTGGGCGACGCCGATGGTGGCCGCGATCGCCATGTCGTCCTCGTCGGCTATCGTCACGCTGAACGCGCTCAGGCTCTCCGGACGAACTAGCCTCCCACGTAGGAATGCCACATGAACGTGCTTCTTGTCATGATCCCCGGGGCGATGCTGCTCGCGCTTGCTGGCCTTGCAGCATTCATCTGGTCCTTGCGAGCCGGACAGTATGATGATCCTGCGGGCGCCGGGGCGCGCGTCCTCAGCGAGGACGAGCGCCCCGGCTGAGGCGCTCAGGCGAACCGCCGCCGGATGGCTTGCCGCGTTGACTCTAACCCTGGACAATGGCCCTTCATGGATGGACGGATTCGGTCAGCATGCCGTCGCAGGCGAGAGCGTCGAACGTGTCAGAGGCAATGTCCCAAGGCAATCTTCTGGTCGTCGATGACGACGTCGGCCTGCGCGAGACCGTAGCCGATTTCCTGGCGGCCGAAGGTTATGCCGTTCGCGAGGCTGCAAATGTTAGCGAGGCGCGTTCGCAGATCGCAGCGGGCGTCCCCGATCTCATCCTCCTCGACATCAACATGCCCGGCGGCGACGGCTTGACCCTGGCCGGCGAGCTGAGGCGGACGACGCAGGTTCCCATCATCATCCTGTCCGGCAAGGGGTCGATGGTCGACCGCGTGGTCGGGCTAGAGGTCGGCGCCGACGACTACATCGCCAAGCCGTTCGAATTGCGCGAGCTTCTGGCGCGCGTCCGCGCCGTCCTGCGCCGCGCCCGGCCGCCTGCAGCCGCCCCGGAACCCGCGGTGCGCGACCGCTTCGCGAGGTTCGACGTGTTCGTGCTGACGCCTTCACGTCGCGAGCTCAAGACCGCTAGCGGCGCCCAGGTGGACCTCACAGGCGCCGAATACAACCTGATTGCCGCCTTCCTGGATCGCCCGAACCGCGTCCTGACGCGAGACGCTATCGCGGAGGTCACACGAAAGGACGACTGGGAGGCCTTTGATCGCAGCATCGACACGCTCGTCAGCCGCCTCCGCCGCAAGCTGGCTCAGCATACGGATGCTGCGCAGCTGATCCAGACCGTCCGCGGTGAGGGCTATGTGCTCGCCAGCGAGGTCAAGTGGATCGGCCAGCGCGAGCCGTGATCAGGACTTCAACGCCAACGTCGCGCGTACCATCTGCGCCAGTTGCGCGCGTGATGACGGCTTTGGCAGGAACGGTCGTTCCGTCTTGGCGCCCGAAATCGCCATCCGCGGGGAATAACCCGAGGTCAGCACGATCTTCACGCGCGGGTGCCGTCTTTCGATTTCGTCGGCCAGCGCATGGCCGTCCATTCCACCGGGCATGACGACATCAACCAGTGCAAGCGCGATGTTTGGCGCCCGGGAGAGAACTTCCAGTGCGTTTGCGCTGTCGACGGCAATCTTGACCTGATAGCCAAGGCTTTCCAGCCGGGAGACAGTCACCAGCCGCACATCCGGATCATCCTCGACCACAAGCACTGTTTCACCCGCGCCGCCGGGCGTCGCCTGTTCGAGCGGTCCCTGCTTTGGCGCGGCCTCTCCATGCTCACGCGGGAAGAACAGGCTCACGCGCGTGCCATGTCCCACTTCGCTGTAGATTCGCGCGTGGCCATCGAGCTGTTTCATCAGTCCGTAGACCATGCTGAGGCCGAGTCCGGTGCCGGCGCCAGCTTCCTTGGTTGTGAAGAACGGCTCGATTGCGCGCGCACGCACCTCCGGGGTCATGCCCACACCCGTGTCGGAAACCGAGACGCGCAGATAGTCACCGGGTGGCGCCTCCTGCGCCGTGTGTGGGTCGTCATCGAACCGGACGCCTTCCGTTTCGATGCTGAGAACGCCGCCGTCCGGCATCGCGTCGCGCGCATTCACGGCAAGGTTCAGGATGGCGGTCTCGAACTGGTCGATGTCCGTCTCGATGACGCCCGGATCCTCGGACAGGTGCATCCGCACCTCGATCTGCTGCCCGATCGCGCGCTGCAGCATCTCCGCCATGTCCGCCAGCGCCTCGTTGAGGTTGATCGGCCGGCGCGTCAGCGGCTGCTTTCGCGCAAACGCGAGCAAGCGCTGGGTGATGCGCGCCGCTCGCACCGCAGCATCCTGCGCCCGCGCCACCGCGCGTCGCGCCGCAGGTGGAAGCTCGACTGCGGCGATCATCTCAAGATTGCCGCCGATCACGCTGAGGATGTTGTTGAAATCGTGCGCTATGCCGCCGGACAATTGACCGATCGCATCAAGCTTCTGGTGGTGCAGGATCATTTCCTCGGCGCGCTTCTTCTCGGTCAGGTCGTAGATGATGCCGACGAAGATGATGCCGTTGGGTGTTTCCGCCTCGCCCACGGACAGGTACATCGGGAACACCGTGCCGTCGGCCTTCAGCCCGCTCAGCTCCCGGCCCATGCCGATGATCCGCTTCACGCGCGTCTCGCGGTGTCGCGCGAGGTAGCCATCGTGGGTCGCGGCTTGCGGTCGCGGCATGAGGGCGGAGACGTTCTGCCCAAGCAATTCGCCCGACGTGTACCTGAACAGGTTTTCGCACCCCGGATTCACATACTGGATCGTGCCGGCAGCATCGATCACGATCAGGCCGTCCACCATGGTTTCCGGAACGATGCGGAACCGATCGTCGGTAAACAGGGAATCCAAGCTGGTCTCCGGCAGCATCCAGATGTGCGCCGATCCTATGTCAAGGGAGGGCCTTGCGCCAGAAGGCGCGTCGTCGCGACGAACTAAGCGTCTGTTGTTCATCGTGGATCCCGTCATGACGCTGGCGGCTCGATCCGGAATCTGGCGGAGAAGCGATCCGGCCGATTGATCTGGGTCAGAGAGTTGCCCGCGATCCGGAGGCAGCATCGTCCAGCAGTGGAGGTGCTCATGTTGACACAAGTGGTCCTGCGGCTGGCCCGCAATCCGGATTTTCCCGCTGGCGACGACAGCCAGGGCTACGTCGTCATTGCGCCGCTCGACGCGGATGGAACGCTATCCGTGGCGGAATGGCAGACCGTGCGCGAGCAATGCTCGGTCGTCCGCTTCAAGCCGGGCGTCGCCCGCGACGCCGATGGCAAGCTGACCCATCGCGGCTCGCACTGGTACTTCCACTACGACGAACCAGATGAGGGCGATGACGAGCCCGTCTATCGGCTCGGCGATCATACACTCGCGCTTGGCAGCTACCTCACCATCCACGAGAGCGATGGCCGCGACATGACATACCGCGTGACCCAGCACCTGCCGGCATTGCGTCCCTCAGCTGCAACTCCAGTTCACGCCGCTCCGGAGGCTTCCTCATGACCAGACACAAGTTGCTTGCATCCGCACTCACACTCGCTCTCGCCTCGGTGTCAGGCTGCGCAGGGACAGAGATGCAGGAGGCGTCGCAGGACAAGATTCGACAGGCGACCATACAGGCGATCGAGGGGGTCGATCCAAACCTCATCGCCATCTCGGACATCACCCGGACACCCGCGAAGATTTCGTGGCGGGTCACTTCCGGGTCCCGAACCTACGCCTGCGATGCGGACGGCTTCTATCGCCTTCCGTGGTGCCGGCCTGACGTCTGAATCAAGCGAGACATTCCAATGATCATTCACCCCTTCATCGCTGTCGTGATCACGCTCATGACTCTTTTCGCAACCGTCCTCGGAGCCACCGCCTTCCTGTCCCGCGAGTGAATCCTGCCGGTCAGGCCGTCGCGACGGCCAGCCTAGTGTTTTGCCGCCCTGGCCGCATCGCGCCGGTAGGTCAGCGACGACATGAACAGGCATCCGATGCTTGCGGCGTTGAACAGCAGCATGAATTCGAGCGCGCGACGCAGCGAAATCGCGGGGCCGTCGGCGGCAAACGCGCTGGACAGGAAACCGACCAGCGTAGGGCCGCCGCCTATGCCCAGCAGCGTCAGGCAGAACAGTGCGAACGCACTCGCAGTGGCGCGCATCTTCACGCCGACCAGTTCCTGCGCAGCCGTGTACGCCACGCTCGCATAGATCAGGCCGACAAAGCTCGGGACGATGTTGAACAGGTAGGCATTCTGAATCGACCCCGCATTCAGGAAGCCCCACGCAAAGGGTAGGGCCGCGATTGCGCAGGCGAGGATTATCCACGGGCGCCAGCGCAGGTCCCGCTTCGACAGGCGATCGCACACCATGCCGATCAACACCGCGCCGAGACCGCCAAGTCCGCCGACCAGCAGGCCCAGCGCCAGGCTGACTTCGCCGACGCCCGCGTTGTAGGTGCGGATAAGCAGCGGCGAGGTCCATGCGAGAAAGGCATTCGCAGAAACACAGATCAGCATGCAGCCGGCAAGCAACCACAGGAACGCGGGCTGGCTCAGCATGAACGTGAATGTCTGCCCGATCGTGGGCCGCGCCGTATCGACACGCGCTTCAGACTGTCCGCGCTGCGGCTCTCTAACCGTCAGCCAGACAATGAGCGCCAGCACCAGTCCCGGCGCTCCGGCGACAAAGAAGGCCGCGCGCCAGCCATAGAGCTCATAGACATATCCGCCGAGCGGGAAGCCCGCCAGAATCCCAAGGCCGATGCCGAGCGTGTAGACGCCCAGCGCGGTCGCGCGCTGTGATGGCGGATAGAGGTCCGCGATCATCGACGTTGCTGGCGGCGTCCCGCCCGCCTCGCCGAGACCCACGCCCATCCGCGCGAGCAGCAGATGCCAGTATGTCTGGGCGAAGCCCGACAGCACCGTCATGAATGACCACACGCCGAGCGATAGCGCGACAATGTCCCGCCGCACGCCGCGGTCGGCCCAGATCGCAACGGGAATCCCCACCGTCGAATAGACCGCCGCGAAACCGAGACCCGAGAGCAGGCCAAGATGCCAGTCCTGAAGCCCGAGATCCTTGCGGATCGGTTCGAGCAGGATGACCAGAACCTGCCGGTCGATGTGATTGAAGGCGTAGACCAGCGTGAGGATCGCCAGAACGTAGTAGCGCGACTGTGTGGGCTGCACGGCGGTCGGGTTCATCACGTCCTCGTAAACAAGAACCCCGGATGCAGGATCGCTGCATCCGGGGAGGTTGGGCCCGCGCTTGAGGGGAGGTCTCGCACGAGCTTGCGCAGCTGCATCGTCACAGGCGCTGCGACGCCCAAAATCATCCGCTCGTTATGGCAGTAGTCGAGCTGGACCTTGTCCGGCTGGAACAGCCCCGAGATCAGATAACGCGCGCGCAGATCGCCATTGCTCGTCCCGTCCATCATGTCGGGATGGGTTGCGTGATAGGTCTTATCGAACACCGCGTGGCTCCTCCTCCAGACGCGCATCTGCAGCGCTTGCGGAAACCGGTGTCATAAACTCGCGAACAAGCCCTCCGGTCAAGCCCCCGATCAGGCCCGCACTGGCCCCGTCGACGCCCGCACCACGAGCCGCGGATGAACCTCGCCCTGGCGATCCTCGTCCAGCGGCTCCTTGGTCAGCCGCTCGCCCAGCAAGCGCACCGACGCCATCCGCCCGGTCGCCTTCACCGGCAGCAGCACAGTCGTCAGCGCCGGCCACATGCGCGAGGCGAGGAGACTGTCATCGAACCCCACCACCGAGACATGCGGGCCAATCTCCAGCCCCGTCTCGCGGATCGCCTGGCACACGCCGGCCGCCATCTCGTCATTGCCGCAGAACACCGCCGTGGGGTTCATCGCCTGTCCCATCAGCTTGCGCCCCGCATCTAGGCCGGATTCGAACGTATACGCGCCGCGCAGGTCCAGCTTCCTGTCCAGCGACAACCCTGCCGCCTTCAGCCCCTCGACAAACCCCGCACGTCGCTCGTGCGAAGACCTGAACGTGTCCGGTCCCGACACGTGCGCCATCACCTTGTGCCCAAGCCCTGCCAGATGCTCCGCCGCCTGCCGCGCACCTTCGCGATCATGCGTGACGATCGAATTTTCTGCGCTGTCGAGCAGCACGGACGCGATCCGCACATAGGGCGTGTCCGACGCGCGCAGCAGCGCGACAAGTTCCTCATCTTCCGACACGGACGACGGCAGGATCACGCCCGCCAGCTTCTGCCGCTCGATGAAGCCGCGCACGCCGGGCAGGAAATCCCTGTCGCGCCGATTGCACGGATGCACCACCAGTTCCAGCCCCGACCCGCGTATGATGTCGAGAATGCCCTGCTGCGTGTCGATAACATGCTGCGGGTTCGGATTGTCGTAGATCAGCCCCACCAGGTACGACCGCCGCGAGGCCAGCCCGCGCGCCACCGGATCGGGCGCATAGCCCAGATCCTTGATCACCGCGTCGATGCGCTCGCGCGTTTCCGTGTTGACGAACGGGCTCTGGTTGATGACGCGGGACACCGTCTTCTTCGACACATTGGCCAGCCGGGCCACATCATTGATCGTCGGCCTGCGCCGGGGCTCGACCGGCGCAGGCGCCGGTGTGCGTGCAACTGGTTTCTTCATCGCCCTGTCGTCCTGCCAAGTCGCGCCAACAGCGTTTCGCAGTCCGGCGCGAACAGGTGATGGCCTACCCGGTTCGTCTCCACCACAAAGTCGTTGAGCGACCGGCTCGCAGCCATCCGTTCGGATATGTCGCCCGGCACAACCAGACGCAGCCGATAATTCTGCAGCCTCTGAAAGAACTCACCCGCCAGCTTCGTCTTCAGTTCGAAGAACGCCGGCGCCAGCCGGCTTTCCGGCACCACGATCACCTCCGCGTCGCCATGCTCGCCGATGAGATCAAGCGCATCCCGCTCGCTCGCCAGCAAAGGCCCGTCGGCGGCGAGCGTATGCATGGCGATATCGTTGAGCGTTTCAGTCGGCATGGTCTGCAATGGTCTTCCTGTTGTCCCATGCATGCGCGTCCGAGAGACAGCCCGTCAAGCGGGACAGAGATCCGCGGTGCTGTCAGACTAACGCCACCCAGTCTCTGCAGAGGCCGTGACTATTGGCTTGCAGGAGACCCGGTACCCGAATTGCCTAGAAACGGTGTCGCGTCCCGCCAGCGGTCAATCAGCACGCGGTCTGGCTCTACTTTCGCATCGCGCTAAGTCCGCGTGACATGGAAGAAATGCTAGACCGTCGTGGCATCGACGTGAGTTGCGAAACGATCCGATCTTGGACGGTAAAGTTAGGCCCGAAGATCGCCGCCAGCCTTCAACGACGCAAACTCCCGCCGTCATCACGGTCGCATCTCGATGAGATGGTCTGCAAGATCGGAGGGGGGCGTGTGTTCCTTTGGCGCGCCGTCGATGACGAAGGCGACGAGCCGGACCTTGTTGTTCAGAAGAGGCGCGATACGCGTGCAGCTCGAGAACTGTTGCAGCAATAGGTTCGCAGCCAGCCCGTCGAGCCGGAGAGCGTCGTAGCGGACGGGCTTGCGTCGTCCGGTTCAGCGCTTCGGTCGAACGGCCGAGAAGAGATTCATCGGGCGGGGCGTTTGCGCGAGAACAATCGGGCCGAAAGCTCGCATCTGCCAATCCAGCAACGCGAGCGAAAGATGCTCGGGTCAAACTCTCAGACCTCGACGCGGCATTTTTGACGACGCTTGCTGCGATCCATAACGCGTTCGATTTGCAGGGACACCTGATCAGCCGACCGTCGCTCAGGATCTTCCGCGCACGGGCGGGCTCCGTCCGGGCGAGGCCAGTCACTTGAGCGAAATCCTGCGTACTGCCCGAGATTTTGCGTTACCGAGTTGAGCCGACAGTCCCGTCTCGCGCGCGATCAATATTCGGAACGAGAAGGCTGATGGCGAGAAGGCCAAATGCATAGGCAGCGCCGCACATAAGGAGCATCGGCAGGTATGATCCTGTCCCATGCAGGACGAAGCCGGTCAGCTCCAGCATGCCAAGGCCGCTGAGATTGCCGAATGTGGCGCCAAACCCGACCACAAGACCGACCCGGGCCGGAGAGAAGAGATCCGTCGCAAGTCCGAACACATTTGCCGAAAAACACTGGTGTGCGGCCAGCGTCAGGCCGAGCAGCAGCACGCCAACCCACAGGTTCGGCGCCAGCATCACGAGCGGAACCGGCAGGGCTGCGAGGGCCGACAGGAGCATCGGAATCTTGCGTGAGGCATTTAGCGAGCGCCCCTTGATCATCAAGCGTGTCGAGAGCCATCCCCCAAACAGCGATCCGCAGGCCGCCATCAAAAAGATCGCCGCCACGGGCAGGGCAAGTTCGGCTGTGTCCAATCCGAACCGCTTGTGAAAGAGATCTGGTCCCCAGAACAGGAGAAAAGCCCAGACAAAATCGGTCAGAAATTTGGCGGCGGCGATGGCCCACGCCCGCCGGTCAGTCAAAATCTGCACGAAGTCGTTAAGTCGGCGCTTCGTGGCGGGGGTGTCG
>CAIKXW010000232.1 GCA_903831485.1 uncultured Alphaproteobacteria bacterium
ACGATCGACGACCTGCACATGCAGTCCACGCTGCTTGCAGCCGTGCGCGAGGCGATCGCCAGGGTAAAGCACGCCAGCAAGTCGCTCGCCCCCGTTGTCGTGGTCGGCGCGCCGATCCAGATCGGCCCCGCCATCCATGGCTGTGCGGTCGTGATCCATAGCGGCGCCATCCTCGGCGTCGTCCCGAAGACCTACCTGCCGAACTATCGCGAGTTCTACGAGAAGCGTCAGTTCGCGATGTCGGGAGATGCGACCGTCACCGAGATCGCGCTGGCGGGCGACACGGTCCCCTTCGGCGTCGACCTCACATTCGAAGCCTCCGACATTCCTGACTTCACCCTCGCCATCGAAATCTGCGAGGACATGTGGGCGCCGATACCGCCCTCCACCTACGCGGCCCTCGCCGGCGCCAACATCATCGCCAACCTCTCCGCCTCTAACATCACGATCGGCAAGGCGGCTGAACGCGACATGCTCTGCATTTCGCAATCGGCACGCGCCGCCTGCGGCTACATCTATTCGGCAGCCGGCTATGGCGAGAGCACGACCGACACCGCATGGGACGGGCAGCTCGCTGTCTACGAACTCGGCTCGAAGATCGCCGAGTCGGATCGCTTTGCAGACGAGTCCACACTGCTCTTCGCGGATGTCGATGTCGCGCGCATCGTGCAGGATCGTATCCGCAACGGCACGTTCCGCGACTCAGCGCGCAACCACGCTGCCCACCTTCGTCGCCGCCGCGTCAGCTTCACCGCCGCACCGGAACTGAACAGCAAGCTGTCACTCTCGCGCCGGATCGACCGCTTCCCGTTTGTGCCCGACGACGACGCCCTGCTCGATCATGACTGCTTCGAAGCCTACTCGATCCAGGTCCAAGGGCTGCGCCGCCGCCTTGAAGCGTCCGGCGTCAAGAAAGCCGTCATCGGCGTCTCAGGGGGCCTCGACTCGACACAAGCGCTGCTGGTCGCTGTTCGCGCCTTCGACCTGATGGGCGCCAAGCGCAAGGATATCATCGGCGTCACCATGCCGGGCTTCGCCACCACCGAGGGCACGAAGTCCAAGGCCCACGCGCTGATGAAGGAACTTGGCATCGACGCGCGCGAGATCGACATCAAGCCGATGGCGAACCAGATGCTCGCCGATCTCGGCCATCCCTTCGCCAAGGGGAGACAAGTCTACGACATCACATTCGAGAACGTGCAGGCGGGCCTGCGCACCGACTACCTCTTCCGCCTTGCCAACAAGGAAGGCGGAATGGTCGTCGGTACAGGCGACCTCAGCGAGCTGGCGCTTGGCTGGTGCACGTACGGCGTCGGCGACCATATGAGCCACTACAACGTCAACGGCGCCGTAGCGAAGACGCTGATCCAGCACCTGATCCGCTGGAGCGCCGCAAGTGGTCACTATTCCGAAGGCGCAGCCCACGTCATGCGCGAAATCCTCGACCAGGAAATCTCGCCCGAACTCGTGCCGCCCGGCGCGGACGGAAAGATCCAGTCCACCGAGGGCGCGATCGGCCCCTACAACCTGCACGACTTCTTCCTCAATCAGGTTATCCGCTGGGGTGCGTCCCCCACCCGCATCGCCTACCTCGCGCACGCCGCCTGGGGCGACGCCAGCCATGGCGAATGGCCCGCGCACACGGCGCCCAAGGACCGCGTCGCCTACGACATGCCCACCATCGTGAAATGGCTCGAGGTCTTCACGAAACGCTTCTTCCTCACAAGCCAGTTCAAGCGCTCG
>CAIKXW010000233.1 GCA_903831485.1 uncultured Alphaproteobacteria bacterium
CCCGCCAACGCTTTTGAAACGGACGACGGCAAGGTGATCATGGACGCAGCAGTCCACACCACCATGTTTGCCGATGGCGCTGCGGGCCCCAACTCAAACGCCACGCCGTTCGAACGCCTCGTGATCGACCCGGTCGCAAAACGCGTCACGCGCACCGTGATCGACCCAGCGCCGCAGGAATTCCCCCGCCCCGACGAGCGGCTCACGGGCAAGCCATACCGCTACGCCTACAGCGTCGCCCTCCCCGAAGGCGCAGATCCCGCCTTCATGGGCGACCCGCGCCTCTACAAGCACGACCTTGCCGCCGGCACGCGGCAGACCCGCGACTTCGGCAAGGGCAAGACGCCGGGCGAATTCGTCTTCGTGCCCGCACACGCGAACAGCGGCGAGGATGAAGGCTGGCTGATAGGCTATGTGCTCGACCATGCGGGCAGCTCCACCGACCTCGTGATCCTCAATGCGCGCGACTTCACCGGCCCCGCACAGGCAACCATCACCATCCCCCAGCGCATCCCTCCGGGCTTCCACGGAAACTTCATTCCGATGTAGCGCAGGCGATTTCCTCCTCCGGCCAGGGGCCGGGGGAGGCAAGATCCATGCTTCCACCGTTTGTCGCGACAGCCATCACTGGCATATTCTCCCGGCCCGCCGGCGCACGCGATCGCGCCGCCCCGCCACTCGCCAGGGAAAGCCAAGATGCGCGCCTTGCTCCTCTCCGCCATCGTCACGATATCCCTGGCAGGATCCGCCATGGCCCAGACAAGCGTGTTTCCCGACGACTCAAAGCTCCTTGAGCTCATCAAATCCCGCGTCGATGACGGCCGCGCCACCGGCCTCGTCCTTGGCGTGATGGATGCGGACGGCTCCACCCGCATCGTCAGCCATGGCGACCCCGGTGCAGGCGCCCAGTCGCTCGGCCCAGAGACAGTTTTCGAAATCGGCTCGGTCACGAAAGTCTTCACGACCACGCTGCTGGCCGATATGGTGCAGAAGGGCGAAGTCTCGCTCGACGCCCCCGCCCAGCAATACGCCCCGCGGGGCATGACGCTTCCCACGCTGAACGGCAAGGCGATCACGCTTGCCCATCTCGCTGAACAGAATTCAGGCCTGCCGCGCCTGCCCTCCAACATGTCGTTCGCCGACATGAGCAACCCCTACGCCGACTACACGGCCGAGAACCTCAACACCTTCCTCGCCAGCCACACGCTGCGCCGCGACCCCGGCGCCGAGTTCGAGTACTCCAATCTGGGCATGGGCCTCCTCGGCGCACTGCTGGCCCACCGCTCAGGCCAGACCTACGAGCAGCTCGTGAAGACGCGCATCCTCGATCCGCTTGGCATGAAGTCGAGCGGCATCGCGCTGACGCCGCCCATGCAGGTGCGCCTTGCGAAGGGCCACACCGCGGAGGGCGCGCCCACCTCCAACTGGGACCTGCCAGCCCTCGCCGGCGCAGGCGCGCTTCGTTCCACGATGAACGACATGATGAGATTCCTCGCCGCCAATCTCGGCGAGCCTGCGAGCGATCTCGAGCGCGCGATGCGTCTCGCCCAGACCCCGCGCTTCACCCTGACGCCGAACACCAGGCTCGGCCTCGGCTGGATCAGCGTCACGCGGGAAAATGGCGACTTCATCTACCATGACGGCGGCACAGGCGGTTATGGGGCCATCGTCATCATCGACAGGAAGCGCGATGTCGGCGTCGTCCTGCTCGCCAACCGCACAGGCGTACCCGACGACATCGCCATGCACGTGCTCGATCCGTCCATCCCGCTGACGCCGAAGCCCAGGCCTGCCAGCGAACGCGCGGAGATCTCCGTTCCGCCTGAAACGCTCGCCGCCTTTGCCGGCGTCTACACGCTCGACGCGGCTCCCGACTTCAAGCTCACCGTGACGCTCGAATCCGGCCAGCTTCAGGTCCAGGCCACCGGCCAGGAGAAGTTTCCGGTATTCGCCGAGTCCGCGACCAAGTTCTTCTACAAGATCGTCGACGCCCAGCTCACCTTCGTGGCCGCAGCGGACGGCAAGCCGGCCCACCTCGTCCTTCATCAGGGCGGCGCGAACCAGAAAGCGACAAAGCAGCCATAACGATCGGCAGCGGGGGCAACGCGATGGCGGCGAGCCCGACGGGGCTTGTCGCCTGTGTCGGCGACTACCAGAAACCCTGCGATCTCTACGTCCGCCTCGACGCCGAATGGCGCTTCAAGGGCAAGCAGACCGAGATGAAATCCTATCGCGAGGTCTGCATCTTCGGGCCCGGCCCGGACGGCGTCCGCACCTTCTCATCCTACACCAGCGACGGCAAGCAAAGCTCCGGCCGTCTTGCCGAGGCCAAGGACAATCCGCCGGGCTCCGTCTGCTTCGAAGCGGATATGGACGTGGGCCTCGCCCGCCAGGTCTTCTGGTCCGACGGCGGCGACGGCATGCACTGGATGGTCGAATCACGCACGAAAAAGGGCTGGAGCCGTCTTGCACAGCATCACTACCGCCCCGCCTGATCGCGGGGTATCAATCCCCGAACCGGACAAGACTCGGACCTGAGGAGACTTCGAATGCGCATCATCCTGCTGGCTTCAGCAGCCCTTGCCCTGGCCGCATGCAGCGGCGAATCAGCCGCCCCTGCCGACACGGCAGCGCCTGCTGACGCGGCCTCCACCGAGACGGCAGCGACCGAGGCTCCTGCTGCCCCCACGATGGACGACGCCATGATGGCCGCCGACGCCGCCGATGACGCGAACACAGCAGAGACCCCGGACAATTACATGTTCCACACCGACCTCACGAAGGTCGAAAGCGTCCACCTGCCGGTGAAGGCCGGCGCAGGCTGGACAGCGACGGTGATCGATCCCGCGCAGGCAGAGATCATGGGCGCCAGCGACGAGACGATGGCCGACGGCAGCGTGCATCACGTCGTGAAGATAAAGCCGCTTGTCCGCGATGTGATCGCACGTGTGAAGTTTGAGCGTCGCGACAGCATGGACACCACGGCGCCGGTCGTCGAAACCCGCACCGTCAACCTGATGATCCACTAGCCTGACGGCACGCTGAAACGCGAAAGGGCGCGGGACAAAACCCGCGCCCTTTCCTGTCCTGTCGCTGACCGGGACTATCTGCCCGGCGCAGACGCCGGCGGCGTCGTTTTCGCCTCGGCCCATTTTGCGAACTCGTCCTTCGAAAACGCCTTGTCCTTGTCTGCGTCGTACATCTCGAAGCCGGCGGTCGTCACTTTGGCGTCCGCCATCTTCACTTCGTCGATCGACAGCGCGCCGTCCTTGTTTGTGTCATGCTTGGCGAACTTCTCTTCGGTCGCTGTCTGCGGCTTTGCGGGCGTCGTCGTCGGCTGCTGAGCGAACGTGGGCGCCGCCAGCGCAGCGATCGAAAGGGAGGCGATGAGCGTCTTCATCATGGATCGGGTTCCTCGCACTGAACTGGGTCCACCGGCTGCCAGACGACTGGCTCTAATCCCGCCCGACTAACGGGCGCCGTAGAGTCAGGTTTCACCTTCCGCGATTACGATGCGTTCATTGCATGCCCTCTCAGCATCCTGGCGTAGCGGGAGGGCCTGAGCCGCAGGCGCATCCGGGCTGCATGAAAAGCCAGACATCAACGGGACGTGACTGCGACAAGTTCCGCCATGCTGTATGTGTCGCGTTGCGCTCGCGGCAATTCAGCAACATGTTTCCAAGTCTGGTGGGCGCATCAGCGTCGCATTGGTACGCACATGATACGACTGAGAAAGAAATCACACCCGCCCGGCGTCCGCGTTGTCTGGACCTGGGATGGCCACACGGTCCAAGGTGTCATTCGAAAGGTGTTCACGCACCGGCTCGAGCGCACAATGAACGGCGCGACCGTTACGCGCGCGGCCAACCGCCGTAACCCGGCTTACCTGATCGAGCAGGACAGCGGCGATACGTTGCTGATGAACCACAACGAGATCCAGCGGGTCGCCTGAACATTCAGGGTTCGAACAACGCGCCGCGCGCAGGCTTCGCCTTTCGCGTCCTTTCGACAGTCACACCTGGATAGCCCTTCAACGGCCCGACCGGCGCGCCGAGATACGCCCAGTCCTGCAGCTGGTCGATCGCGAAGTGATACTTCGGCTCGCGCCCCGTTCGCTCGGTGAACAAGGCCCGCGGAATGTTCACCCACTTCGGCGACGAGGCCCGCGTGAACATCACAGGCGTCCCGCACCGCGAACAGAACGTCCGCACCTGCCGCCGCGCGACATCGTCAAACCGCGCCAGCACATCCTGGCCACGCG
>CAIKXW010000234.1 GCA_903831485.1 uncultured Alphaproteobacteria bacterium
GATGTCTATTTCGACGAGCACATCTTCAAGCCGCTCGGCATGGTCGATACCGGCTTCTGGATGCCGGAAGAGAAAGCGGCGCGCGTTGTTGCGATCCACAGCTACGAGAATGAGGCCATCAAGGGACCGGCCGAGAACCGCGTCACGACAACGAAGCCTTCCTTCCTCGCAGGATCTGGCGGCCTGATGTCAACTGCGGAAGACTACTGGCGTTTCGCCCAGGCCGTCGGCAATGGCGGCGAACTCAATGGCAAGCGCATTCTCAAGGACGATACAGTCAAGCTGATGCGCACCAATGTGCTGCCGCCGACCGCAAAGGTCGACCTCTATGGCCCGAGCCAGGAAGGTATCGGCTTCGGGATGGACTTCGCTATCGTGATGGACCCGCAGAAAGCCGGAACGCCGCAAGGCCTCAACACCTTCTATTGGGGTGGGGCGTTCGGAACCTGGTTCTGGATCGATCCAACAAATGATCTCGTCTTCGTCGGCATGATCCAGAACATCAACGGATCGACGCCCACCGGTGGCACGCCGCCCCTGCGCGCGATCTCACCGCGGCTTACCTACGCAGCGCTTACAGACGCCTCAAAATAGTCATGGCGACCGCTCCCTCCGCGCCTGATCCAGAGCATGCCGCAAGGCTTGGGTGGATCACCCGGGTGCGAGCGCTTCATCGCATCAAGCGTATGCTCGGGTTTGCGGGGATCATGCTGGGGGCCGGCATCGTCGTCTGGTGGAAGCTCGATGCAACTGCGCCGGAATGGGCTCTGTGGACCGGCACGGCCATACTGGGCGCAAGCTGGGCTCTGTTCGTCTACGTTATCGTCGCCCGCTACTTCTGGGTGAGGAAGCATCCCTACGGCGTGAGCCATAGGTAGACCGGCCGCCCCGTTAGGAGCGGCCGATCCACCAACAGTCTTGTCCTTGAAGGTTTAGGTCGCGCGGCGGCCGCGGAACATTCCGACGATCGCCAGAAGTACAATCGCGCCGACGGTGGAAACGATCAGGCTGCCCCAGAAGCCGGCGAACCCGAAGCCCACTGCGTTGGCGATGAAGGCGCCAAGAAACGCGCCGACGATACCGACAACAAGATTCGTGATCATGCCGTGCTCGCGGCCCATGATCTGTTCGGCGATCCATCCGGCGAGAATGCCGATGACTAACGCGCCTATAATCGAGACTTCATTCATGACGCTGCTCCACCACTTGTGTGGTTGAGCAACGTGACGATGACCCGGCGGTTCCGGACCAGCCTGCCCTAGCGGCGGCGGGCCCGCACGCTGATCCAGGGCATGACCTGCTGGCGGCGGCGCAGGACCCAGCACATCAGCCCGCCATTGGCCCCGGCGATTGCAAGAACTAACAGGTCGTGAGCGGTCATGGACAACGCCTCCAGCAAGGTCCCGGCCACGCATGAAAAACATACCTGGCGGACATCCGTGCGGAAGTCCTGAAAGCTTAGCCGCCGGGCGACCGGTCGCCGCGCTCGGGCAGCTTCACTTGCACTCGCCAGCCTTGAATTTGTCCCTCAGGGCGTTCATCCCGCCGCTCAGCAGGCTCTGCATGTCCGCGGGAATGCCCGACGCTTCGCCGTGCGCGACGACCTTGCCATTGGCGGCGTCTGTCAGCGTTACCGAGAATGGATGGCCAGCATCGGCCAGGTTGCGCCATGCATCGTCGTCGCCGACTTCCTGGACGGGATGCGGCCCCGGCAGCATCGCTGCGAAGTCGATCGCGAACACGCGGTTCTGAGCGGCGCCAACATCAGCAATGATCGACTGCGTTCCCTGCGTCACTGTCAGCATGAGCGACGGGACAGCCTTGCCGCTGGCGCTGAACGCGGGCCAGCCGATCCGGAAACCGGAATAGTCGAACCGCACGCCGCCCGGAGTCAGCCACTCCTTGGGCGGCTGGTAGACGCTCATGATGTTCCAGATCATCAGGTCTGAAGCCGTGGTGGTGTAGGCGCCGCTGACGCCTGTCCCCTTCATCGACATGGGTGTGCGGACCGGACCCATCTCGATATACAGACGGTCCAGACCGCCGTTTGTGATGTCTGCCGACGCGAACGCGCCCAGGCCATCGGACCGCGCGAATGCGGCGGTGCACGCCACCGTGGCCGGTTGCGCGATGCTCACCCCATGCCATGCAAGGAGGCTCGCTCCGGCGAGCGCCGCCGCGAGAATTTGTCTGACCATCATGAAATACCCCGGGGAATCGATCGGTGGACAATAGACGCCGGCCTGTGTCCCGCCAGTAAGTTCGGGCAGCGTCGAGACCCTGAACGCCGCATTGGCTTCCCTTCCACGATTCCTGAGCTAGAAACGCTGAATATCTGCGTCAGAACAACGGGGCTGCAGCCCCGATGGCCGAGAAGGCCAGACAGAAGGAAACACCCCCATGGCCAACGCCGCCGGCACGCTTTTCGATCTCAAGGGCAAGACCGCCCTCATCACCGGTTCGACCAAGGGTATCGGCAAGGCCATCGCCGAACAGTTCGCCAGCCATGGCGCGCGTGTCGTGATTTCCTCCCGCAAGCCCGGCCCGTGCGAGGAGGTCGCCGCCGCCATCAACGCCGCCAACGGCGCCGGCACGGCGATCGCCTGCCCGGCCAACATCTCGTCCAAGGAAGATCTTCAGCGCCTCGTCAACGAAACCAACGCCGCCTTTGGCAAGATCGATATCGTCGTCTGCAACGCCGCCTCGAACCCCTATTACGGTCCGATGTCCGGCATCACCGATGAGGCCTTCGCCAAGATCCTGTCCAACAACATCATCTCGAACAACACGCTGGTGAATCTCGTCTCGCCGCAGATGATCGAGCGCAAGGACGGTGCGATCATCATCATTTCGTCGATCGGCGGCCTGCGTGCGTCTACCGTGATCGGCGCCTATTGCATCTCCAAGGCGGCGGATGTGCAACTCGCCCGCAACCTTGCGGCCGAACTCGGGCCGCACAACATCCGCGTCAACTGCATCTCCCCCGGCCTCGTGAAGACCGACTTCGCGAAGGCGCTCTGGGCCGACGACGACACTCGCGAGCAGCGCGAAGAAGAGACCCCGCTCCGCCGCCTCGGCGAGCCGAACGACATCGCCGGCGCAGCGGTGTTCCTCGCCTCGAAGGCCGGTAGCTGGACCACCGGCCAGAACATCGTCGTCGATGGCGGCGTGACTGCTGTTTAGGCGGTCAAGCGTAGCTATATGGGGGTTGCAGCCGTATATCGGTTGCAACCCAGCCTCGGAGACGCTCATGGCCGCTGAATCCTATCCCGTCGTCCGCACCGACCTGGAGTGGCGCGAGCGCCTTACCCGCGAGCAGTACGCGGTCATGCGGCGCCACGGCACCGAGGCGCCGGGCTCCTGCGCCCTGCTTTACGAGAAGCGGCCGGGAACCTTCACCTGTGCGGGCTGCGACACGCCACTGTTCAACAACACCGTTAAATTCGAAAGCGGCACAGGCTGGCCCAGCTTCAGCACGCCCATCCCCGGAGCGCTTGGCGAAACAGTGGACCGCAGCCATGGCATGGTGCGGACAGAGGTCCATTGCGGAACCTGCGGCAGCCATATGGGCCATGTGTTCCCCGACGGCCCGCCGCCTACCGGCCTGCGCTATTGCATCAACGGTGTGGCGCTGAATTTCACGCCCGGCCAGGGCTGAGGCTCAGCCTTCCCAGGTCAACACTATGTCGGGCGCCGCTTTCGTGGCGGCGTTGCGGGCCGCGCCAACTGACTCGTAACGGGCTGGAGCCCTGCACCTGGCCGTGACCTTGGCGGCGCTGATCTCCTCATCCTCAACCTTGTGTTTGAAGCCACGGGCCTTGCGATCTGCCTTCCACGCGCCAGCGGAGAATAACGCGGAATGTTAGATCGTTTTGTCGGCGCTGTTGTTGGCGGTGGCCTGGCGCCACATGAACGCGCCGCCCTGCGCCTGCACGGGCGCGGCGGCCCAAGCCGCGGCGAGGTTCCGCCCGCGATCAGCTTCCCCTTGTGGCGAAGTGTCGAAATCAGCTAGCGACCAGTGTCTCATTTTGGTGGACATGCTCATGACTTTCGACGGCTTCCCTTCCCTGCCGCCTCACGTGAACGCACGGATGAAGGGGTTCATGTCAGGCAACTTGCCGCCCGCCCACATCAACATGGGCGTCCGGCCGGACCTGTGGTGCAAGGAGGCTGAGGTGGGGCGCGTCTTGTTCCGCTGGCCGAATGACGGTTCGCGCGACATTGGCGGCGGTCGCGTCTTCGGCGGTTGGATCGCGGCGCTGTCCGACAACGTCGTGTCAATGTGCATGGCGACGGCGCTGGAGGATGGCGAGGGTTTCACCACGCAGGACCTGCAGGTGAAGATTTTCCGTCCCGTGTCCGGACCCGAAATCGAGATCGAGGCGAAGCTCGTGAACCGTTCGCGCACCACCGGCTATGTCGAAGCCGAATGGCGCCTGCCCAACGGCAAGGTGGCCGTGAAGGTGCTGTCCTGGAAAGCCATCCGCCCGGCTGAGAGCTTCCAGCAGCGGGACTAGCAAGGCCGCTTGGAAGCCATGCTACTCTAGCAGCTTCCACCGGAAATATTTCGACTGGCCGAGTAGCCCCGACAGCTGCGCCCCGACATCCGAAACGTTAGGCAGGCCAAGCTCGACCACGCGAACACGACCTTGTTCTGCGTCCACGACGAACGGCGCGCTCTTGATGTAGTCGAAGCGCGCTGCGAGCTCGCGACGCCCCGGCGCCACGTGTAACACCAGCGACTTCCCATTGCCCACTTCGTCTACCTTCTCTCCATCGACCAGTATCGCCACATTGCGCGCCGATCCGGTCAGATGGTTTCCGCGCCGGATCTCGATCACGGCGTAGCTTGCGACGTGCGCCGGCGGTGGAGGCCGCACTTCGGGCGGGGCGATGCTGATGGGCGGCGCGTGCCCAAGCATGCTGATCATGGGCGCCAAGGCGGCCGCGCCATGTGCGTGCCATTCCACCCATTGCGGCATGCTGAGATAGTAGGTGAGCCCGTCCGAGGGTTCGACCGCCTCGATTCGTATCGGGATGATCCGCTTGCCATGTCCGTCGGCGAGGCCCACTTCGCGGGCGACATGCTTCGAGGTGTTGGAGGCCCGGGAGACGAGCACGGCCAGCGTATCGCAGGCACGCAGTCCTGCGACGATCGCCTCGTTGTAGGCTTCGCCCGGCCGGATCGAGTCGGGCGCGATCCACACGCCTAGGCCAGCCGCCCGCAACGCGTCCGCCACCTGCCGTGCGATGACGGCGTCCTCGGTGGAATGCGAGACGAAAACCTGCGGCACGGCCCCATCCGACTCAGATATGCAGCGGCCGACCATAAGCCGCGAGCACGCTTTCATGCATCATTTCCGACAAGGTCGGGTGCGGGAAGACCGTCTCCATCAGCTCGGCTTCGGTGAGTTCGCCCTGGCGCGCGATGCAGTAGCCCTGGATCAGCTCAGTGACGCCCTCGCCCGCCATGTGAGCGCCCAGCAGTTCGCCCGTCTGCTCGTCGAAGATCGTCTTCACGATCCCTTCCGGCTCGCCCAGCGCGATCGCCTTGCCATTGCCGATGAACGGGAACTTGCCGACCTTCAGCTTGCGTCCGGTCTTCCTGGCCGCCTCTTCGGTCATACCAACGCTGGCCACCTGCGGATGCGAATAGGTGCAGCCCGGCACATTCCACGGGTCGAACTTGTGTGACGGCGCCCCAACGCCTTTCGGGCCCTGCATGCCCTCGACCACGATCACGCCCTCATGCATCGCCTTGTGCGCCAGCCAGGGAGGCCCCGTGACATCTCCGATTGCGTAGAGACCCGGCACGTTCGTCTTGCCGAAACCATCCGCCACAATGTGCGTCTTCTCGACCTTCACGCCCAATTGCTCGAGCCCGAGATTCTCGACATTGCCGACGATGCCGATGGCAAGGATCACCCTGTCCGCCTTCAGCGTCTGGACGCCATCTTTCGCCGCCACCTCGGCCGTCGCGACGCCCTTGTCGACCTTCAGCGACTTCACCTGCGCCGACGTCAGGAACTTGATGCCCTGCTTGCCAAGCTGCTTCAGCATGAAGGCGGAAATCTCGGAATCCTCAACCGGCAGGATGCGATCCAGCGCCTCTACCACCGTCACCTCGGCGCCAAGCGTGCGGTAGAAGCTGGCGAACTCGATGCCGATCGCGCCGGAGCCGATCACCAGCAGGTTCTTCGGCATCTCGGTCGGCACCATCGCCTCGCGATAAGCCCACACCGTCTTGCCATCGACCTTGAGCCCGATCTCCGGAATCTCGCGCGCACGGGCGCCGGTGGCCAGCATCACATTCTTTGCGGTGTACGTTCCTTCGCCCTTGCCCTTCTCGACGATCACCTTCGGCGCGGGCGATCCCTTCTCTAGCCGCGCCGTGCCGACCAGCACATCGATCTTGTGTTTCTTCATGAGGAACGTGACGCCGTTCGACAGTTGCTGCGCCACCCCGCGCGAGCGCTTCACAACGGCATCCATCATCACCTTCGGGTTCTCGACCGACAGGCCGTAGTCCTTCGCATGCGTGATGAGGTGGAATACTTCGCTGGAGCGCAGCAGCGCCTTGGTGGGGATGCACCCCCAGTTGAGACAGATGCCGCCAAGTTCGGCGCGCTCGACGATGGCCGTCTTCATGCCAAGCTGGGACGCTCGGATGGCTGCAACATAGCCCCCCGGCCCCGAGCCGATGACGATGAGATCGTAGGAAGCCTTGGCGTCAGCCATGTTGCGTGCTCACGATTTGCGGTTCTTCAGCTCGGCCCAGGCCTTCTGCGCCGCGTCTGCATTCTCTTCGGTACTCTCGTAGAGTTCGGCCGTGCAGACATATTCGTTGGGCGTATCGCGTTCGGCGGCTTCGATGCGGCCAGCCTCTGCGCCGGCCTCCGTCATCAGCGTTTCGGTCGCGCCTGCAGCCTTGAGGTCCGTCATGAACGCCGATTTCACCGCCATGTTCGGTTCGCCGCATTTGGCGCCGAGCATCTCGCGATAGGTCAGGGGCGTGAGGATGGGCGAGATATCGGCCATTGTCAGGTTTGCGGCGGACCCCGGCGCAGGCGCGCAACATGCCAGCAGCGCCCAGAGCGAGGCAGCGCAGACGGATCCGGCTCGAGCCAACTTGACCTCCCGATCAGTTCTTCGTGCTTCGATTGCGCACGTCTCTAAGCGTCTTGCGCACGGCGGCGCCCGACCAGACAAACCAGACGACGCCGATGACGAGCAGCGACGCCGCCACGACGATCCTGCCCGAGCCGGGCGTCAGGCCCAGCACGCCGACGAAGAAGAAGTCGCCAAAAGTCGCAAACAGCGACAGGGCCAAGGCTATCGCGGCGATCAGTAGCTTCACGCGCAACGACATCAGAGCAACATCGCTTCAGGCGTCTCGACAAACTGCTTGAACGTAGCGAGCCAGCGCGCGCCCGTGGCGCCATCGACCACGCGATGGTCGCAGGTCAGCGTCACCGTCATGATGGTGGCGATCTCCAACTTATCGTTCTTGACGACCGCGCGCTTCTCGCCCGCGCCAACGGACAGGATCATTCCTTCCGGCGGGTTGAGGATCGAGGCGAACTGGCGGATGCCCATCATGCCGAGGTTGGATATGGAGAACGTGCCGCCCATGTACTCCTGCGGCTTCAGCTTCTTGTCGCGCGCCCGCGCCGCCAGATCTTTCATATCCGACGCAATCTGTGCGAGCCCCTTGGTCTGCGCATCGCGCACCACGGGCGTGATGAGACCGCCGGGGATGGCCACAGCCACCGAGACATGCGCGGACTTGTGTTGGGCGACGCCCTTGTCGGTATAGCTGGCGTTGGCGTCCGGATGCGCCATCAGCGCCATGGCGCAGGCCTTGATCAGCATGTCGTTGACCGAGACCTTGGTGCCGGATGCAGCCGCCGCCTCATTGATACGCACGCGCGCGGACAGCAGGTGATCGATCTCGAGATCGATCGTCAGCGGGAAATGCGGCACCTGCATGAAGGACTGCGTGAGGCGGCGCGCCGTAACCTTGCGCACGCCATCGAGCGGGATCAATTCATAACTGTCGGGCGCGTAGACGCGATCGTCGAGCACTGCGGGTTCGATGAGGCTGACCGGACCGCCGGCGGCGGGCGCCTGTTTCGCGCCGCCCTTCGGCGCCTTCAGCACATCGCTCTTGATGATGCGCCCGTGCGGGCCAGAGCCCTTGAGCGCCAGCAGGTCGACGCCTTCCGGTTTCGCCAGCCGCTTCGCCAGAGGGGATGCCCGCAATCTGGGACCGCCGGGCGCCTGCCCGGCATTCTTTGTCTCGACGGGCGCAGTCGTCGCCTGCGGCGCCGCTGCCGGCCGGGAGGCCGGTGGTCCCGGATCAGGCTTGGCCTCGACCTTTGCCGCCACCGGCGTCGGCGCAACCCCGCCGCTCTCGCCATCCAGCTCGGCGATCACGGCGTTGACCTTTACGCCCTGCGCGCCTTCCTCGACCAGCAGCTTCGTCACGGTGCCTTCATCGACGGCTTCGACTTCCATCGTCGCCTTGTCGGTCTCGATCTCGGCGATGATGTCGCCAGGCTTCACCTTGTCGCCAACCTTCACATGCCACTTGGCGAGGTTCCCCTCCTCCATCGTGGGCGACAGCGCAGGCATGGTGATGGAGGTTGTCATGTCGGGGCTGCTTCACATTGGAAATAGAGCTCGTGGCGTTTGAAGTCGTCGGAATCGGTTCGCGCGTCGACGCTGAAAAGGCCGTCGCAGAAGCGCCCAGCCAATTCGTCGAGTTTTGCTTGAGCGTCAGATTGATCGTGGTCAGACAGCACCGCATGCTGAACATGCACCGGGCTGAGAACGATGCTGTAGTTGCCTTGTTGCGAAGCGCATCCGCCCAAAGTGACCGCGCTGACTATCGGCAACAGTGTGGGTCGCCTTGCACTCCTACTCCACATAGCAAACCTTCCTCGCCGCCGCGACGATATCCTGCGCGTTCGGCAGCGAGAGTTTCTCAAGGTTCGCGGCATACGGCAGCGGCACATCCTTCTGCGCCACGCGCATAGGCGGGGCGTCGAGATAGTCGAAGGCGTGTTCGGTGACGACGGCGGCGATCTCGGCGCCGACGCCGAAGAAGCGCCAGCCTTCCTCGCAGCAGACGATGCGGTTGGTTTTCTTCACGCTCTCGATGACGGTGGTCGTGTCGAGCGGCCGCAAGCTGCGCAGGTCAATCACTTCGGCTTCGATGCCCATGCCCGCCAGTTCCTCGGCCGCTTCGAGGGCGAACTTCACCATCCTTGAATGCGCGACCAGCGTGACGTCCGTTCCTTCGCGGCGGATACGCGCCTTGCCGATGGGGAGGACGAAATCCTCCACCTCGGGCACATCGAACTCGATGCCGTACATCAGCTCGTGCTCGAGGAAGACGACGGGGTTGGGGTCGCGAATGGCAGCCTTCAGCAGGCCCTTGGCGTCGGCGGCGTCATAGGGCGCCAGAACCTTGAGCCCGGGGATGTGACCATACCAGGCGGAGTAATCCTGGCTGTGCTGGGCGCCTACGCGTGAAGCCGCGCCGTTCGGGCCGCGGAACACGATGGGGCAGCCCATCTGCCCGCCGGACATGTAGAGCGTCTTGGCGGCCGAGTTGATGATGTGGTCGATGGCCTGCATCGCGAAGTTGAACGTCATGAACTCCACGATCGGCTTCAGCCCGCCGAACGCCGCGCCCACGCCGAGCCCGGCAAAGCCGTATTCTGTGATCGGCGTATCGATGATGCGGCGATCGCCAAACTCTTCCAGCAGGCCGCGCGAGACCTTGTAGGCGCCTTGGTACTGGCCGACTTCCTCGCCCATCAGGAACACGGTCTCATCGCGGCGCATCTCTTCGGCGATCGCGTCGCGCAGCGCATCGCGCACGGCGGTCTTCTTGTAGGTCACGCCTTCGGGCAGTGTCGGATCGTGCAGGCCTTCTGCGGCTGCGGCTTTCTGTTCCGGCGCGCGCAGGCGATGGCCGTCATTCTTCGCCTTCTGTTCGGTGGCCCCTTCGCCGGGCTTGCCGCCGGAAGCGTCTGCCTTGGCGTCCGTGCGGGTCTGTGTTTCCGCCTGCTTCGTGGTCGCCCTGCCCCTGCCGTCCGACTTGGGCGTCGGCGGTGCCTCGCCGTTCGATATCTGTGCGATCACAGCGTTGACCTTCACGCCCTCGGTTCCGGCCGCGATCAGCAGCTTCGAGATCACGCCTTCATCGACGGCCTCGACCTCCATCGTCGCCTTGTCGGTCTCGATCTCGGCGATCACGTCGCCCGGCTTCACGGGGTCGCCTTCCTTCACCAGCCACTTGGCGAGCTTGCCCTCCTCCATGGTGGGCGACAGCGCGGGCATCAGGATGTCGGTCATGATCAGTGCGACTCCACCAGCACGTCGGTCCACAGCTCATCCGGATGAGGCTCGGGGCTGTCCTGAGCGAACTGCGCCGAGTCATTCACGATCTCGCGGATTTCGGCCTCGATCTGCTTCAGGTCGTCTTCTTTGACATGCTTCGCATCCAGCAGCCGCTTTTTCAGCATCTCGATCGGGTCGTGATGCTCGCGCATCTCCTGCACTTCCTCGCGCGTGCGATACTTTGCCGGGTCGGACATGGAGTGGCCGCGGTAGCGGTAGGTCTTCATCTCGAGGATATAAGGGCCATCGCCATCGCGCGCACGCTGCACTGCTTTCGCAGCCGCCTTGCGCACGGCCAGCACGTCCATTCCATCCACTTCCTCGCCGGGGATCTCGAACGAGATGCCGCGCTTGTAGAGTTCGGTCTCGGCGGAGGCGCGGGCGATCGAGGTGCCCATCGCGTATTGATTGTTCTCGATCACGTAGACGACGGGCAGCTTCCACAGCGAGGCCATGTTGAACGCCTCATACACCTGACCCTGGTTCGACGCGCCGTCGCCGAAATAGGCGACGCAGACATTGTCCTGCCCCTTGTAGCGGTTGGCGAAGGCGAGGCCTGTGCCGAGCGGCACCTGCGCGCCAACGATTCCGTGGCCGCCGAAGAAGTTCTTCTCGCGGCTGAACATGTGCATCGAGCCGCCCTTCCCGCGGGCATAGCCGCCCTCGCGGCCGGTGAGTTCCGCCATCACGCCGCGCGAGGTCATGCCGGTGGCCAGCATGTGCCCGTGGTCGCGATAGCCCGTGATGACCTGGTCGTCGGGATCGAGCACCGACTGCACGCCGACCACAACGGCCTCCTGGCCGATATAGAGGTGGCAGAAGCCGGCGATGAGGCCCATGCCGTAGAGCTGGCCGGCCTTTTCCTCGAAGCGACGGATGAGAAGCATGTCCCGATAAAACTGAACCAATTCAGTCTTCTGCGGTTCTGACACCGGTTTCCTAGTTTTGGTCACGCTCTTCCTTGCAGCCATCGCGTGGAATCCCTGCCCTGTCTGGAGAGAATAGAGGGCGATCCGGCCCTTTTCCTAGCTTATCGCGGGTTTGAAAGCCGAGTTCCACACTGGATTCGCGAATTTTTTTCAGCGAACCGCCACCAGAACCTCGTCCGGCCGGACGTAGGACAGCCGTGTCCGGGCGATTTCTTCGACATAGTCGAGATCCAGGGTGCGGTCGCGCAGGCGCTCGAGCGAGATTTCAAGGGCGGCGCGGTCGGCTTTCAGCGTGTCGATCTCGGCCAGCAGGGCCTCTTCCTGCTGCTGCAGGTTTCCCCAGGCGGCAAGTCCCTGCTCGCCGGCGACGGCGTGATAGGAAAAGTACAGGATCGCCGCGCCGATGGCGCCGGGTAGAAGGACGGCCTTGAGCGTCTTCAGGACCCCGTCCATCGCCTCTACCAAATCTCCCAAGCCGCGACCGTCGCGTCGTGCGACATCAGCGTGAGACGGTTAACCCGTCATGAAGGACGCCGGAAATACACCAGAACGCTACGTCGCGTGCTGGGCCCCTGCTTTGCAACTTCGCCTCAGAAGCGAACTGCGAGGTCTAACATGACACGCGCAGTTGAATCGTTTGTGACCGGTCCCGCGATCCCAGCCGTGGTTGACCACAACCTGCCCAGGTAGTTTGCCTCGGACGAGGCGCTGATCGACATCCTCGACCGCTGTCCGCACGACCTCTTCGACATAAACCATTACGCCTTCGATACAGACGGCCAGTCACCCTGAGCACGGGTTCGCGAGGGCGCGCCGACGGGCGGGCTATGCTCGACGCGAACCGGGCCGGGCGGCTGTTGGTCAACCTGCGCTTGGCTTGGTCCCCGCTGAGGCACGTCTGTCATCCAGGCCGGGTGCAGCAAGAGCGAGCGAGATTTCAGCGACTTCGAACCCGCCATGGGTCCCGGATAGCCGCTACGCGGCTTCCGGGATGGCATTCATGGCTACCTGCCAGAATCTAGAACGGAATCTCGTCGTCGAAATCAGGACGTGAGAAGTCCTCCGACGGACCCTTGCCGCCCTTGGCTTTCGCACCGGCATTGCGGGCCGGTGCACGGTCCTCGTAGCCGCCACCCGAGCCTGCGCCCGCCCCACCGCCTTCGCTGCGGCCGTCGAGCATGGTCAGCGTTGAGCCGAAATTCCGCAGCACGACTTCAGTCGAGTATTTGTCGTTGCCGTCCTTGTCCTGCCATTTGCGGGTTTCGAGCTGGCCCTCGATGTAAACCTTCGAGCCCTTCTTGAGATACTGCTCGACGATGCGCACGAGGCCTTCGCTGAACACCACGACGCGGTGCCATTCGGTCTTTTCCTTGCGCTCGCCTGAATTCTTGTCGCGCCAGCTTTCGGATGTAGCGATCGAGAGGTTCGCGATCGAACCGCCGGACGGCATCTGCTTGATCTCCGGGTCACGCCCCAGATTGCCGATGAGGATTACCTTGTTGACCGAGCCGGCCATGATCGTCTCCGTTCTCCATTCCGGCCCCGGCCGAGCTCACTCGATCCGCTCCGGTTCCTGACACAGGACGGGCACCCTAGGGTCGCCCGTCACTTCACGCGACACGCGAAACACCGTCCGCTCCTGCCATCCACACAAATTGATGCTGCGGCGGCACACGATGTTCCGTGTTTGTTCTTTCACAGAACAGACGCGTTTGCAAGGCAGACTTTCCAAACGGCTGCCCCCCGCCCGCCTTCCGCAGACCTTGAAAACGGATTGCGTCCCAGCCCCGTTGCGCAATCCGTGGCCCCGGCGAAGATGGGTGGGGGTAACCGCTGCCGAGTTTGCTCTCAGTCAGGCGCCCTCGCGATCGCGCGCGCAAACATGTCCGCATCCACATTCCCGCCCGACAGAACGACCAGCACCGGACCGCGCGCTGCAAAATGCGCACGGTTGTTCAGAAGCACAGCCAACCCGTTGGCGCCTCCCGGCTCGACCACAAGCTTCATGTTGTGGAAGGCAAAGCTCATCGCATCCAGCAGCTGGTCATTGCTCGCCGTGAACCCGCCGCGCACGCGCCGCTTGTGGATTTCAAACGTCAGCGCGCCCGGCTCCGGAGACATCAGCGCATCCGCAATCGAACGAATGCCCGGCGCGTTGCTGACAATCTGCCTGGCCGCCAGCGAGCGGATTAGATCGTCATGCCCCTCAGGCTCCGCCACATACACCTCGGTGTCAGGCGACACGCCCTCGAACGCCACCGCCATGCCAGCCAGCAAACCGCCGCCCGATGCATTGCAGATCAGGCTGCCGAACGTCACGCCCATGGCTGCCGCATCCCGCGCCGCCTCCAGCCCGGCAGTCCCCTGCCCAGCCATGATCCAGCTGTCGTCGAACGGCCGCACCGTCGTCGCGCCGCTCGCGCCGGCAATCGCTGCGGCGATCGCCTCTCTGCTCTCCTTTGCGCGATCATACAACCGCACCTCGGCCCCGCGCCGCCGCGTGCTTGCGATCTTCGCCGCCGGCGCATCCGACGGCATGACGATCGTCGCCTTCATCCCGAGCAAACGTGCGCTTTCCGCCACGCCCTGAGCATGATTGCCTGACGAGAACGCGACAACGCCCTTGCTGCGATCCCCCTCGGGAATCCGGCTAATCCGATTCCACGCCCCGCGCATCTTGAACGAGCCGGTCCGCTGCAGCGTCTCGGGCTTGACCCAGACCGGCGCGCCTACCGCCTCATCCAGCGCATCGAACCGCAACAGTGGCGTCCGAACCGTGACGTCCTTGACGCGTACGGCCGCATCTTCGATATCGGCAAATGTCGGCAGGTCGCGCAGCGGATCGGTGATCATGCAGCGCTTATGGCGCGCGTCGAAAAACGCTGCAACGCCTGTCTCCGGAGCGATGTCGTCCAGTACGCAATCAGATTGTCGACAGCGGAGCTCACGACCCAAGAAGAATAACCACCGGGCCGCCCGAGGCCCGCCTGGCCGCGATCAACGTGCGGATGATCATCGCCCTCGATCTCGACACGCTTCCGATCGAGAAAATGGACGGCCGCAACAACGGGTAGCTGTCAGGCGGTTACTGCTGGCGCGGGTTTTGTCAGAAGGCTCCGCGCCTCATCGTAGTCACGCTTCAGCTGCGCAACATACTCGCCCGCGCCCATCCGCGCCTTCACGCCGCCAACGCCCTGACCCGCGCCCCAGACGTCCTTCCACGCCTTAGCCTTGGAGCCTTCGCCGGACTGGAAGCTCATCGTCGCCTTGTCGCCGTCGGGAAGGTTGTTGGGGTCCATACCCGCCTTCGCGATCGACGGCGCGAGATAGTTGCCATGCACGCCGGTGAACAGGCTCGAATAGACAATGTCCTTCGCCGCGCTCGCGACTATCATGTCCTTGTAGCCATCCACGGCACGCGCTTCATGCGTCGCAATGAAGGCTGAGCCGATATAGGCGAAGTCCGCGCCCATCGCTTGCGCCGCCAGCACTTGCCGGCCGTTTGAAATCGCGCCTGACAATGCCAGCGGTCCGTCGAAGAACTCCCGGATCTCGCTGATCAGCGCAAATGGTGACATCACGCCTGCATGCCCGCCTGCACCAGTGCAGACGGCGATCAACCCGTCCGCGCCCTTCTCCAGCGCCTTGTGCGCGAACACGATGTTGATGATGTCGTGCAGCACAATCCCGCCATAGGATTGGATCGCCTGGTTTACCTCCGGCCGCGCGCCCAAGGAAGTGATCACCATCGGGACCCTGTGTTTCACGCACAGTGCAAGGTCCTCATCGATCCGGTTGTTCGACTTGTGGACGATCAGGTTCACCGCATAGGGCGCGATCTTCGCCGCCGGGTTCGCTGCCCGTGCCTTCGACAGTTCTTCGTTGAGCTGGCTCAGCCACTCGTCCAGCTGCTCGATCGGCCGGGCATTCAGCGAGGGAAACGAGCCAATCACCCCCGCCTTGCACTGCGCCAGCACGAGATCAGGATTGGAGATGATGAAAAGCGGCGACCCGATCACCGGAATCGAAAGCTGGTTCGCGAGGCTGGCCGGAATCGCCATGGAATGTCCCGATGCTGATCGGCGGAAAGCCCGCCCCTCCCTGACCATAACGGCCAGTCAGCTTGCCGCAATGCTGTCATTGCGCCGCAAACCGATCGCGCTTCCGTCCCTTGACGCGGGGCGAACCGGATGCCTGATGGCCCCGGAGTTTTCGCGAGAGATTCATGGCCGACGAGCTGCCCCTTTCAGCTGAATTTCCGCGCGCCGACGAGGCCCAGTGGCAGGCCCTGGCCCAGAAGGCGCTCGATGGGGCGCCGCTGTCGAAGATCACGACAAAGACCGAACACGGCGTCCCCGTGAAGCCGCTCTACCGCGCGCCGGACTGGGCGGCCGACGCATCGGGCGTGCCGGGCGCTGCGCCCTTCATCCGTGGCGACCGCGCCATCAACGACGTTTACCTGCCATGGGATATTCGCCAGGTCGTCTCCCACCCCGATCCCGCAATCGCCACCGAGCAGGTGATGGAAGCGCTCCAGGGCGGCTGCTCCTCTGTCGAACTCCGCGTCGATGCTGCTGGCGAGCATGGCGTCGTCGCCCGCTCGGCGGTCGACATCGAACGCATCCTGCATTTCGTGAAGCTCGACCTTGCCACGGTCGCCATCGAAGCCGCCGGCGCCTCGACGGCGCAGGGCATCGAGCTTGCTGCGTTGCTCGCCGCCTCACGCGCCACCCGCCCCGCTTCATCCGTGATGATCGCCTTCAATGTCGATCCGATCAGCGCTCTCGCGCGCACCGGCGCCCTGCCGGGCCGCGCCGATGACGAACTCATGCAGGTCGCGCTCTTCGCGCGCGATATCGCATCCGAGTTTCCGCTCGCCACCGCGATCCGCGCCGACTCTCGCCCCGTGCACGAAGCCGGCGGCACCGAGGTGCAGGAACTCGCCTACCTGATCGCCTCCGGCGCCGACTATGTGCGCGCTCTGATGACAGCCGGCCTCGGCGCAGAAGCCGCCTGCCGCCAGATCCTGTTCACGGCCAGCGTCGGCGCGGACTATCAGATCGAGATGTCGAAGCTGCGCGCCGCCCGTCGCATGTGGTCGCGCGTCGCCACCGCTTTCGGCGCATCCGGCGCAATGAAGCTGCAGGCCGTCTCCTCGCGCCGCATGCTCACCCGTCGCGATCCGTGGGTGAACATCCTGCGCAACACCGCAGCCTGCTTCGCCGCCGGCGTGGGCGGAGCAGACATCGTCACCGTCCGTAACTTCACCGATGCCATGGGCCTGCCGGGCAAGCTCGCTCGCCGCCTTGCCCGCAACACGCAGATCATCGCGCAGGAAGAATCCAGCCTAGGCCGCGTTGTCGATCCGCCGGGCGGCGCCTGGGCCATCGAAAAGCTGGGCGACGACCTTGCCAACGCCGCCTGGGACCTCTTCCAGCAGATCGAGCGCGAGGGCGGGCTCCTGAATGCCCTGCAGACAGGCGGCTTCCAGACCGGCGTCGCCGACGCCCGCTCCGCCCGCCTCAAAGCCGCAGCAAAACGCAAGGAGCCGATCACCGGCGTCACCGACTTCCCGTTGCTGGTTGAAGAAGTCC
>CAIKXW010000235.1 GCA_903831485.1 uncultured Alphaproteobacteria bacterium
GCGGCGTCCGCTCCTGTGATGACTCCGGTGTCAGCGGCGGCCATGGCGACGGCGCCGTTCGATGCGCCTATGGCGCCTTATGCGAGCCCCAACGCGATGATCGAGAACGCCGACATGAATGCGTTCATGACACGCGTGCGTCGTGAATTTGCGCGGTCCGAGAGTGCGGGCGCGTGGGGCTATATGGTGGTCGACGCCATCGCGGCGGATGACACGGCCACGGCGCAGTCCGTGATCGATGCGCTTGAAGGCAAGCCGCAGCAGGAATGGATGGGGGCCATTCATCTCAAGCCGTGGGTGATGGCGTTCAACAGCCGCGCTGACGACGCCAAGGCCGAGATGGTAAAGCTGCGCCGGGCGCTGCCGGCTGCGACCGTGATGGGTCATCGCGCGCTGCTGGCCGAGGGGCTTGGCGACCATGACGGCGCGCTGGCGGTTTACGATGAGGCGCCGGATGAGTTCGATGCGCCCGATCCTGCCGAGGCGGGATCGATGACGTATTTCGCGCGGGCGCGGGCGTTCAATGCGCAACGCCTGCTGGCCTTGCGCCAGGCGGAACTGCTGCGCGGGATCAATCGCGATGCGGACGCCGTCGCGCTGCTCACGCGGCTGCTCGCGGCGTCGCCGCAGGATGGCTATGTCGAGTCGCGGCTGGAGATGGCGAAGTCGGGCGGGGATCGCTGGAAGCCGCGTACGCTCAAGCAGGCGATGGCGCTGGCGATCGGCGATCAGGCGGACCTGGTCGAGGAACAGGAAGCCATCATGGCGGCGATGAGCGGACGCGGCGCGAAGGCGCCGTTCAACCACCTCCTGTCGTCGATGCGCCAGAGTGCGCTGCTGGTCGACCCGGACAATGGCGAGATCCGCATTGCGGAGGCGGGCAAGCTCTATGAGCAGGGCAGGTTCGAGCCGGCGCTGCGCCTCTCGCAGATCGGCAATCCGCGCAAGGAGCACGCGGCGCTGCTGCAATCGACAGCGGGGCTGGCGGCGCTGGAGCTTGGATCGCCCGAGACGATGGAGGCGGTGGTCGAGCGCTCCTTGAAGATCGACAACAGCGCCGATGCGAAGGTGCAGGCTGCGAGTTCGCTGGTGTCGGCAAACCGGATCCCGCGGGCGCTGCAGCTGATCGAGCAGGCGATGAAGCAGGAGCGGATGTCGGACGCGCAACGCGTGTTCGCGCTACTGACGCGCTCGCAGGCGCACAGCCAGGGCGGCAACATGGCGCTGGCGGTGAGCGACGCGCGTGCGGCCCGGGCGATCCGCGACGATGAGTCGACGCAGCAGTTCCTGGCCTCTCTCCTGGTGGATACGCCGGAGCGGCAGGAGGGGCTCGGCATCATGCGCAAGATGCTGGCGGACTCGCCGGACAATACCGGGCTGATGAACAATTTCGGATACTCGCTCGTGGACGATCATGCGAGCGCGGCGGAGCTGGACGAAGGCTTCCGCATGCTGAAGCAGGCGATCCGCCTGACGCCGGACGAGCCGAACCTGCTCGATTCGATCGGATGGGCCTATTACCAGTATGGCGATTTCCGCGAAGCGAACCGCTTCATCGAGATGGCGCTGGAGGCCTACGATCCGTTCGGGCACTGGGAGCTGTCGGATCACATGGGCGACGTGAAGTGGCGCCTGGGCGAGCCTGACGAGGCGCGCAAGCATTGGCGCGAGGCGCTGACGGCCTACCCGCCCGCCGAGCGTGTGGCCCGGATCGAGGCGAAGCTGCGCGACGGGCTGAATACGCCGCCGCCTGTGCGCCGCGACACGCCCGAGGTTCCGCTGAACCCGCGGGACGAAAGCATCAGCGATATCTGAGGGTTTCCTGACCTGATTGGCCAGATCCTTAACCGTACCTGCCGGTTGATGCGGCGAACGGCTTGAGGCAACGTGAGCTGATGTGGTCAGGAACATTGACGCCCGGATTCCGGGCGCGGCTAGCATTGTTTTCAGGGGCGGCCTTGTCCGCGCTGGCGCTCGGCGGATGCGCTATGTCGCCCACGGCGCCGCCATGGTTCTCGGAAGCAATGCTGGAGGAGCTGCGCACGCAGCAGGAATATGCCGACTTCATCACGGCCCGTTATGCGGTGATGACAGGCGATCCGGCTTCGGCCGCGACGTACTATCGGCGCGCGTGGACGAGTTCGCCGGGCGATCCGGGCCTGCTGGAACGCGCGACGATCTCGACATTGGCGGCAGGCGATGCGGCGGCGGCGGTCAAGCTGGCGCGCGGGGCTCCGGCCGACGCGGCGGATGATGCGCCGAGCGCGCAGCTGGCGCTGATCATCGACGACATCGCGGAAGGCCGGCTGAAGTCGGCGCAGACGCGGCTGCGCAAGCCGGTGCTTGGCGCGCTGAATGTTGACCTCGCGGGCTTTTTGTCTGTCTGGCTTGCGACGGTCGAGAACGCGCAGAAGGGCGTGGTCGAGGCCGATCAGCTGCCGGGGCGGCGCATGGTGGCGGGCGAGCAGGCGGCGCTGAAGGCGATGGTGCTGATGCAGGCGGGCCGCGACGATGAGGCGGCGGAATTCTTCCGGCAGGCGCTGCGCATGCCGCTGGCGACGCGGGATGCGGTGGCGACGCTGGGCGCGAGCCTGCAGGCCTCGCGCGGGAATGTGCAAGGCGCGCGCGATCTGATCGCGCTGGCGGCGGGCGGTGACGATGAAGGTGGGCCTGGCGTCGCGCGCGTGCTGGCGGATCTGGACGCTGGCCGGAAGATTGTGCGGCCGAAGCTGACGGCGCGCAGCGGCGCGGCGATGGCGATGTTCGTCGTGTCGGGCACGGGGCTGGTGCGGTCGAGCCCGGAGCTGTCGGCGATGCGGCACGCGCTGGTGCTGCATCTCGATCCGGATCTGGCGGCAGCGCGCTTTGCGCTGGCGGATGCCTATACGCGGCAGGACAGGCCGGATGCGGCGCTGGCCGTGCTGCAGTCCATTCCCGATTCAACGGCGTGGGCTGCGGACGCGCGGATGGAAGCGGCGGCGATCCTGAATGCGGAGGAAAAGCCCGCTGAAGCTCTCGTGATGGGAGATCGCGCGCTGTCGCTGTCGCAGCGGCGCGAAATCCTGGTGCGTGCGGGCGACCTCAACCGGTTCAATGGCCGGCTCGACGTGGCGCGCAAGCTTTACGACCTGGTGATTGCTGCCGATACGGCGCGCGGGCGCGCGGACTGGATGGTGCTGTATGCGCGGGCGACGGTCCGCAACGAGGCCGCTGACTGGGCCGGCGCCGAGGAAGACCTGAAGGCCGCGATGGCGATCGAGCCTGACCGGCCGGAGCTGCTCAACTATCTCGGATATGGCTGGATCAAACAGGGCAAGCGCGTCGAGGAAGGGCTGGCGCTGATCACGCGCGCGGCGGAGTCGCGTCCCGACCAGGGCTATATCGTCGACAGCCTCGGATGGGCGCACTACCAGCTTGGGCATTACGATGTGGCGATCGAGCATCTCGAACGCGCGGCTGAATTGTCGCCCATCGATCCGGAGATTCTCGATCATCTTGGCGATGCCTACTGGCGCAGCGGCCGTCAGGACGATGCGCGATTCGAATGGCTCGCCGCCCTCCGCCTGAAGCCGGAGGCCGCGCGCGAGATCACGCTGCGCGAGAAGCTCGAGAAGGGCTTGCCAGCGATGCCGGGAGCGCGTCTAGCTTCGCGCCCATGAGCCTGAGTCCAGATCGCGCGAACTTCTCCACGGCGTGGGCGCCGGCGAAGGTGAACCTTTACCTGCATGTCGGGGCGCCGGGCCCAGGCGGGCTGCATCCGGTGGATAGTCTTGTGATGTTTGCCGATACGCGAGCGGCGGATCGCATTCTTGCGCGGCCGGCGCCGCATGTGTCGCTGAGCGTCGAGGGGCCGGGGGCCAAGCAGCTGAAGCATGCGCCGAACAATCTTGTGCTCGCGGCTGCAATGGCGTTGCGCGATGCGTGCGATCGTACGGGGCTGGGCGCAGGGCTGACGTTGCACAAGGTGCTGCCGATCGCGGGCGGCGTGGGAGGAGGGTCGTCGGATGCGGCGGCGACCCTGCTCGTGCTGAATGAGATGTGGGGCGTGGAGTTTGGCGAGGCGGCGCTGGAGCGCATCGCGATTCAGCTGGGGTCGGATGTGCCGGCGTGCGTGCGGCAGCGGCCGCTGGTGATGCGCGGGACGGGGGACCGGCTGATCGATGTCGCGGCGCCGGACCTGCCGGCGATCCTGGTCAATCCCGGGATCATGCTGGAGACCCGCAAGGTGTTCGACCGGTTCGACCGGATGGGCGCCAACCGCACCTTTCGCGAGATGGAGCCGCCATGGGGCGAGGACGCGGAGCGTTTTGCGATTGGGCTGGCCGAGTTTCGCAATGACCTGCAGCCGGCGGCGCTGGCGCTGTGCCCCGAGATCGGGCGCGCGCTGGCGCTGATGCAGGCGCAGCCTGGTTGCCTGCTGGCGCGCATGTCGGGCAGCGGGCCGACGTGCTTTGCGCTGTTCAGGAGCGACGCGGAAGCTGCGGCGGCTGCCGCGGCGATCGGCGAGGCGAAGAAGAAATACTGGGTGAAGGCGACGACGTTCCGGGGCGCGCCGCCGGTTCCTGTCGATGACTGAGCCCTCTCATGATTGAGCTGTGGCACATCCTGGTGGTGTTCGCCCTGGCGGCAGCCCCTTCGGCCTTGCTTTGCCGTGTGGTGATCACGCTGCGGATCGTCGATGCGCCGACGGAAGCGCGCAAGCTACAGAAGGCCCCGGTGCCGACGGCGGGCGGTCTGGCGGTCGCGTTGTCGGCCGCGCTGGCGTTCGCGACGTATGCGGAGGTTTCGCGTTTCGGGTACGATCCTGCACTGATCGTCGCCGGCATCGGATCAATTGCGGTGCTGGCGGTGGGTCTTGCCGACGACATCCTGAAGCTGCGTGCGATCGTGAAGCTGGCGCTGATCGCCGCTGTCGCCGTCGGCATGGCGGCGCTTGGCCTGCGCGCAGATGTGATGGGGTTCTGGCCGGGGGCGTCGCTTGAACTGCCGCTGATGCTTGCGATTGCCGGATCGGCGTTGTGGCTGATCGTCGTGGTCAATGCGGTGAACTTCATGGACGGCGCCAACGGCCTGTCGATGGGAATGGCGTGTGTGGCGGCGGTGGGGCTGGCGGCGTGCGGGGCGGCGACGGGCGCGTGGCATATCTCGCTCGCCGCGGCGGCGCTGGCGGGCGGGCTGGCGGGGTTTCTCGTCTGGAACGTGCAGGGGCTGCTGTATGTCGGCGACGCTGGCGCCCTGTTCACTGGGGCGCTTCTGGGCGGGCTGGGGCTGGAGCTGGTGCGGCTGCGGCCGGATCTGCTGTTCGTGCCGGCGATTCTGCTGCTGCCCTTCCTGTCGGACGTTCTGCTGACGCTCGCGTGGCGATCGAAGCACGGCAAGAAGCTGTGGGTCGCGCACCTCGATCACAGCTACCAGATCGCGTTGAAGACGGGCCTGAAGCATTCGCAGATCGCGGGCGTGCATGCGGTGTGGGCGCTGAATGCGGCGGTGGTGGCCGTCGGTGCGACGATGCTCGGCGGCTACGCGCCTGTGATCGCGTTCATCGCGCTGCTGGCCATCAGCATCTGGGTGCACTGGCGCATCCGGCGCGCGGGCGTGGCGAACGGTCTGGTTGGCGCCGACGTGCTGTAGCGATCAGAACGCGCGGTTCACGGACTGATCCGCGAGCCCGGCGAGTTCGTCGTGGCAGGGGCCGCGTGCGGCGCGGGCGAGGGCGGCGCGTGCGGCGGCCGCTTCCATGCGCGCGGTTTCGAGCGTGCGCTCCGCGGCGCCTGTAGCGCGGATCAGGTGGATAGCGTGCGCGAGGTCGCTTTCGCGCTGGTCGCGTTCGCCCATCACGCGGTCCCAGAATTCGAGGTCGGCGGCGCTGCCGGCTTCCCGCGCATAGATGACGGGCATGGTGATCTTGCCTTCCCGGAAATCATCACCAACCGCCTTGCCGATGACGGAGGTTAGGCCGCCATAGTCGAGCAGGTCGTCGACGATCTGGAAGGCGCGGCCCAACCGGCGGCCGTACTCACCCATTGCGTCGGCAGCGTCGTCGTCATCGGTGGCCGTGTACGCGCCGGCGCGGGCGGCCGCTTCGAACAGGGCGGCGGTCTTGGCTTCGACGATGGCCATGTATTCCGGCAGGGCGAGATCCGGCTTGCCGATGGCGGCGAGCTGGCGGACTTCGCCCTCGGCGATGACGCAGGAGGCGCGGCTGAGAATGTCGAGGATACGCAGGTCGCGCGTCTCGGTCATCAGCGTGAAGGAGCGGGCGAAGAGAAAGTCGCCGACGAGGATGGAGGCGGACGCGCCCCAGACATTCTTGGCGGCGGCCTTGCCGCGGCGCAGGTCGGAATCGTCGACCACATCGTCGTGCAGCAGCGTGGCGGTGTGGATGAATTCGACGGCGGCGGCGAGCTTGCAAACCGCGTCACCGCCAATGCCGCCCACGGCGCGGGCGGAGGCGAGGGTAAGGACCGGGCGCAGGCGCTTGCCGCCGGCGGCGATCAGATAGCTCGAAAGGTCGGGTATGGTGGCGACAGGGCTCGCCGCCCGCTCGGCCAGCAGGCGTTCGACATCAGCAAGCTCCGGCGCCAGCAGAACCATCAGCCGATCCATTGGCGTGGACGGCGACAGGCCTGGCGATGGGTCTTGCTTCTGGACCTCGGCGTGCAGGGCCAATGGGTATCCCTTGCGCTTGCAACACGACTAAAACGTCCGTTGCTGATATAGGATATTTCTCGCCTGAGAAGCCGGTCAACGAACAGGTTCCCGTCCCGCCATTGGCGTGGCAAGTTGTCGCGAGAATGATCGAAGTCCTGCGCACCAACAACCCCGTACGGCTCGACTACGCCGTTGTCCTGCTGACACGCGCGGGGTGTCATCCCTTTGTGGCGGACAGGTTTATCTCCTCTGTCGAGGGGGGGATCTCGGCCTTCGAGCGCCGGGTTCTCGTTCCGGATGAATATGAGCGGCGCGCCAAACTGGCGCTGGAGGAACTCGACCGGCCGCACGACGACGTGCCGGATTTCGATCCGGATGATGAACCCACGTGACAAGTCCGGACATAACGCATGACCGGTTTCTCGACGGCGCCGTGACCGTCGTGCAGCCGGCGGAGGGGTACCGCGCCGGCATGGATGCGGTGCTGCTGGCGGCCTCGCTGGCAGCGCGCGAGGGGGGGGCGATCGCGGAAGCTGGGTGTGGGGCGGGCGCGGCCTTGCTCTGTGCGGCCCACAGGTTGGCGGGGTGTTCGCTGACTGGCTTCGAGCGGGAGCCTGGCGCGCTGGCCTTGGCGCAGCTTGGGGTTGCCGCCAACGGTCAGCAACAGCGCGTGACGCTGGTCCAGCACGATGTCGGTGAACGACCGGCCGAGCTTGAAAACCGCTTCGACCAGAGCTTCAGCAACCCGCCTTTCTTCGACCCGGGGGCCGTGCGCGCGCCATCGCCCGGGCGGCAGGCCGCGTATCTTGCCGAGACCCCGCTCAAGGCCTGGATCCTCTTCCTGCACCATGTCACCCGGCCGGGCGGGCGGATCACGATGATTCACCGGGCCGCGGCGCTGGGCGACCTGCTGGAATTGCTGGGGCCGCGGACCGGCGAGATCGAGATCCTGCCGGTGAGGCCGGCGCCGGGGGCTGTCGCGGGCAGGGTGCTGGTTCGTGCGCGCAAGGGGCTGCGCCGGGGGCCGGTGACCCTATATGATGGTCTGACGCTGCATGACGTGGCCGGCGGTCCCGGTACGTCACGCGCGGCGGAAGCACTGCGCGGCGGCGCGCTGGAGTGGAAGTGAAGGGAATTCGGTCTTGGGCGGCGTGATCCTGTTGCTGATTCTGGTGCTGCTGATCGCCGTGCTGATCACGCCGGCGCTGCGCGCGCGCCAGAAACAGGCCGATCCACCGCCGGAGACAGGCCCCGACACGCCCCCGCACGGGGTGGTCGTGCACAAGCTGGACGACCATCGGAAATCGAAGTCGACGGCCGACGACAGCCACAAGTCCTGACTGCCCGGGCTCCTGCCGGCTGGCGATCTGGACGGGGGCTGAGTCCTTGATGACGCTGCGGCAAAATGGCCGCTGAGGGTGCGCACGCGGGCTCGCACCCTTAAGTGCGTGTCAACGCGTTGCGTCGAGGGTCCCCGTCATGGAAGTCGTCATTCAAGGCATATCCCTCGTGGTCGCGTTCGGCATCCTTGCCGTGCTCGCTGTTCGGCCGAACGACAGTCGTCGCTAGCCCACCATTGCCTGGATGTTTGTGCGGACCTGTTCAGCAGCGCGGGTGGCGGAAGCGCGCGCCTGGTCCGCTGACGCCGCCATATTGCCAACCAGGTCGTTGATAGACCCGATCGACAGCGACGCCGTCTGCATCGTCGAAGAGATTTCAGCCGTCGCGGCGGACTGTTCTTCTACAGCAGCGGCTACAGAGGAGAAGTTGCCCGTGATCTCCCTGACCGAGGACTGGATGGCGCGCAGCGAGGTGACGACCTCTGCGGAGACGTTCTGGACGTCGCGAATTTCGCCCGAAATCGTCTTGGTCGCGGATGTAACCTGAGCAGCCAACTGCTTGACCTCGGCCGCAACAACAGCGAACCCGCGCCCGGCTTCACCGGCTCGAGCCGATTCAATCGTCGCATTCAGCGCAAGCAGGTTGATCTGCGATGCGATGGCGTCGATAAGTTCGACAATACCCGACATTTGATCGGCCGTGCGCATGAGCGCGGCGGTCTGCTTGTCCGCTGTGTGGGTGAGTTCCAGAGCGCGGTCGGCAGAACCCTTGGACGCCGCCACGCTGGCTGAAATCTCGTTGATCGAAGCGCTAAGCTCCTCCGTCGCGGCGGCAGCACTCTGAATTGTGCTGGAGGTTTCCCCGGACGCCACCGAGACACCGGAGGTCTGTTGGGAAACTGCGCTGATGCCCGTGACGATTGCTGCGATGTCCTTCTCGATATCGACCGCCAGCTTTTCGTTGCGCTGCCGGGCTTCAACAGTCTTTGTTATATCGGTTGCAAATTTCACGACCTTGGCGACTTTGCCATCAGCATCAATGATCGGGTTGTAGGTCGCCTGAATGTGGACGACACGACCTCCCTTGGCGATCCGCTTGTACTCGGCTGCCTGGTATGCACCGCGCCGAAGATTGTCCCAGAACTGGGCGTAGGCAGGGCTGCCAGCTTCGGCGGGCGCCACGAACATGCGATGGTGTTGTCCCTTGATCTCGCCGAGTGAATAGCCCAGCGCCATGCAGAAATTGTCGTTGGCGTTGAGGATGACGCCATCCGGGCTGAATGTGATCACGGCCTGGCTGCGGTTGATCGCGTTGATCTGGCCGCTGGAATCGAGCGCCTTGTTCTTTGCATCGGTGATCACCGCTGCGAATTTCACGATACGGATCACGCGGCCCGCCTTGTCGGCGATCGGGTTATAGCTGGCCTGAATCCAGACTTCCGCTCCACCCTTTGCGATGCGCTTGTACTCGCCGGAGAGAAACTCGCCGCGGCCGAGCGAATCCCAGAAGCGCCGGTAGTCTTCGCTGTTTGCCAGCCCGGCCGGAGCAAACATTCGGTGATGGCGGCCGCGAATCTCGTCCAGCGAATAGCCCATCGCGGAGAGAAAATTGGCGTTGGCAGACAGGATTTCGCCCGACGGGGTAAACTCGATCACGGCCATGACGCGATGAAGGGCGGCAAGGACACCGGCGTCGAACTTGCCATCCGGGCCGGCTTGGCCGCGGTGCAGACCCGATGAGGACGATTTCCTGTCTTGAAGCGCAAACACTGAGTTCTCCCCCGGACCGAAGTGCAGGGCCGTTTTGTGGGAGAACAGTTTAACGTGGGTTAAGCGACGACCTCACGTTCTTGACAGATTCTGTTATCGAACATGCGCCCCTCCTGGACCGATCCAACGTCCAGGTGACAGCCGCAGCCAGTCGCACTAGGGAAAGGCTGCCAAATGAGACTGCCATGACAACATCAGCACGCACGATCCAGAAGCCCAGAAGCTTCCAGGAGATCATCCTGAAACTGTCGGCCTACTGGTCATCGAAAGGATGCGCGATCCTGCAGCCGTATGACATGGAAGTGGGCGCCGGAACGCTCCACCCCGGGACAACGCTGCGAGCGCTTGGACCGAGGCCCTGGTACGCGGCCTATCCGCAACCCTCGCGGCGGCCCAAGGACGGACGGTATGGCGAGAACCCGAACCGGCTGCAGCACTATTACCAGTATCAGGTCATCCTGAAGCCGAACCCGCCTGACATCCAGGATCTCTACCTGCAGAGCCTCTACGAGATCGGCATCGATCCTAGCGTGCACGACATCCGTTTCGTCGAGGACGACTGGGAGAACCCGACCGTTGGCGCGTGGGGGCTGGGCTGGGAGGTGTGGTGCGATGGGATGGAAGTCTCGCAGTTCACGTACTTCCAGCAGGTGGGCGGTCTTGATGTGCGGCCGGTGTCGGGCGAGCTGACCTACGGGCTCGAGCGGCTGGCGATGTATGTGTTCGGGCTGGATCGCGTCTACGACCTGCCGTTCAACGATCCGCAGAGCGAGTACCCGCTGACCTATGGCGACGTGTTTCTCGAGAACGAGAAGCAGCAGTCGGCCTATAACTTCGAGCATGCAGATACCGAGGTGCTGCAGCGCTGGTTCAGCGATTGCGAGAAGGTCTGCAAGAAGCTGCTCGGCTTGGAGAAGCCGCTGCCGCTGCCGGCCTATGAGCAGGCGCTGAAGGCGAGCCACATCTTCAACCTGCTTGACGCGCGAGGCGTGATCTCCCCGACGGAGCGGCAGAGCTTCATCGGGCGCGTGCGTGATCTCGCGAAGGGATCTGCGGAGGCTTGGGAGAAGTCGCAGTCTGCCGGGTGACCACGCGATGCAGCGGCGAGCGGCCTACGGCATTGCGGCGCTGATCCTTCTTGTGGTCGAGGTGCTGATTGCGCTGTTCGTCAACGATCAGTTCGTTCGGCCCTATCTCGGCGATGTTCTCGCAGTGGTGCTGGTCTACGCCTCGCTGCGGGCGGTGACGCCGATGGGGTTTACACCGGCACTGTGTATTGCGCTGGGAATCGCGCTTGTCATCGAGGTCGCACAGGCGCTCAATCTGCTTGGCGCGCTTGGTCTTGCTGACAACCAGTTCGCGCGCATAGTCCTTGGCGGGGCGTTCGACATGCTGGACATGGCGGCTTATCTTGCGGGCGGGATTGTCGTCCTGGCTGTCGAGTCCGGATTGCGGCGCGCCGGGAGGGGACTGGGGCTTTGAAGGTGGGGCGTTGAAGGTCGTCTATCACATTGTGCTGCACCTGCTCGGGCTGGGCTGCGTCGCCGCGTGCATCGCAATCGTGGGCACGATGGGCGCGCTGGACATTCACTGGACGGGCTGGGTCGCGGTGGCGTTTCTCGGCCTGCTGTCCGTCGGCATCGTGCTCGGATGGTTTCCGTGGCGCGGGAAGCCCCTGCGGGTGCTGCTGAAGGGGTTCTACCTGATGTCGGCGCTGGCGCTGATCGGGTTTGGTTTCACAATGGACGACCCGCTGAAGCCTGAGTGGTGGATGGTGCTGGCGCCCCTGGCGGCGGCGATCGTGTTGCGCGTGGCGATACGCTCCGTCATGCGCACACGCGACCGGGATGTTGTGTCAACAGCCGCTGCACAGGCGGGAACCGGATCAAGGCGCGCCTCAACCGACGATCCGTTCTTCGATTGAGGAGAACCTGATCGGCGTGATCGGGAAACGCGCTTCTTGAAGCGTCCTGCATGCGCTGCGCGATTTGCTGCGCCTTGCATCGATGGACTGCGCGCCGGCTATTCCGTTCTCAGCGATCCGCGCCGACACGGCCTGCGCCGAGGAGGCAGAGGCCGCCATCGCAGGGGATGATCGCGCCGGTGATGTAGGCGGCGGCGTCTGAGCAGAGGAAGAGGGCGAGGTCGGCCACTTCATCCTTGGTGCCGAGACGCTGCATCGGCGTGCTCTTTGCGCTCTTCGCCATGGCTTCCGGATTGGGCGCGAGCCGGGCCATGCCTTCCGTGTCGGCGATCGGGCCCGGGATGATCGAGTTCACGCGCACGCCGAGGGGACCCCATTCCACGGCGAGCGTCTTGACCAGCATGTCGGCGCCGGCCTTGGCGGCGTTGACGTGCGCCTGCATCGGATAGGGGTGGACCGACTGCGGAGCGGAGATGGTGATGACGGAGGCGCCAGGCGTGCGCAGGTGTGGGAAGCCCTGCTTCATCACATTGTAGCAGCCGACGAGGTCGATATCGATCACGGCGCGGAAGCCGTTGTAGGAAATGCCATTGAACGGCGCGACGAAGTTGCCGGCGGCGCCCGAGACGATGATGTCGATCGGGCCGTGCGCTGCGACGGAGGCCGCAAACGCCTCGCCTACGCCGTCATGGTCGCGGACATCCTGCGGGATGCCGATGCACTTTGCGCCCGTGGCGCGGATGCCTGCGGCGGCGGCCCCGATCTTGTCGTGTGAGCGGGAGAGCACCGTGACAGCAGCGCCCGCCTGTGCGAGGCGCGTTGCGATCTGGAGGTTGATGCCGCTGGAGGCGCCCGCGACGAATGCGTTCTTGCCCTTGAGAAGTCCGTCCTGAAACGTCGTCATGCTGGTCCCCTGTCTGTGATGTGATGGGACGCCATCGCGCGGCGGCTAGCAAGATGTCTCTGCGGCAGCTATCCCCGCGGCGCGGTGTGGGTATAAGTTCAGTCAACGCATGATCCGCGCGGAGTCGCGGAACCAGGGAAGAGACGCCATGAAGATGATGCTTGCCGCGGTTGCGATGTTGCCTCTGATGGCCGGAGGCTGCATGTCGGTCTCTGTGACCGAGACGATGGCGGCCACGCCCGCCGCCATGGCGATGCCGGAGATCACCATCTACCACCTCGAAGGCCGCAGGTCGGAACGGATCGTCTGGCTGATGGAAGAGCTGGGCCTGCCGTACACGCTGAAATTCAAGCAGGGCGACCTTGCGGGCTCCATGGCGCCGATCCGGGCGATCAACCCGGAGATGCCGGTGGCGCCGACCGTCACGATCGGCGACCAGGTGCTGGTGGA
>CAIKXW010000236.1 GCA_903831485.1 uncultured Alphaproteobacteria bacterium
CGATGGCGTCTTGTCGGTCGACGAGTTTCTCGGGCCGAAGCCTGCCGACGGTGGCAAGGACGATGTGGTCATCGAGACCCGCACCATCACGCGCAGCGGCGACAAGCCGCCAGTGGACATCAAGATCGAGCCGGGCGTGATGAAGAAGGATGCGTTTGCCTTCTACCTGCCCGACGAGCTGGGCGGCGCCGATGGCGACAAAGCTGCGGACCAGAAGCACGAGTTCAAGTTCATCTCGCGTCACGAGGTGAGCGACAAGACGGAAGATACTCCGGGCGGCGCCGGCGCCGCGATCGCGAAGACGATGACGTTCTCGGTGGACGACATCCGCAAGGAAGAGTTCGCCGCGATCGACCTCAACAAGGACGGCAAGGTCAGCCTTGACGAATACCGCGCGAACCAGACCGCGATGCTGACGCGCGGCTTCGAGATCCTCGACGCCAACAGCGACAAGTCACTGAGCCAGGACGAGTATGCGAAGATCGTCGCGCCGCCGATGATCCGCATGAACTGGCAGGGCGGTCCCGATACGCCTGAGCCGCCCCGGATCGAAATTCCCGGCGCAAAGCCCTCGCCAGAGGCGATCAAGGCGGCGTTCACGCGCCTGGATGCCAACAAGGATGGCAAGCTGTCGCTGCAGGAATACCTGCCGCGGGCGTGACCTTTGTTTCGAAACTGTGACGAGGCGCTCTGGCTGGCTGGTCGGGGCGCCTTTTGGTTTGCATGTCAGGCATTTGGAATTCGCGCCAATCTGGGCCATTCTGCAGGCTGTTGGTGCGTGAGGGAGTGCGGTCATGCGTGAAGCCCGGACGCTGGGTAGCTGGGTGATTGCCCTGTTCCTGGTCGTGATGCTGTTCTGGATGGCTGCGGAGCTTCTCGCGCCCCAGCCGCCGGCGCGAAACCATCTTTTCGAGGTTTTCCGTGACGCCTCCGACATCGCATACTTTGAACCAAGCGGGCGTTTCGCATTTGGAGTGCTGGGCGCTCTGGCGGCCCTGCTGATCCTCGTGCCGGTTACGCGGCGAGCAGGGGCGATCCTGTCGACGTTGCTGCTCGGGGTGCTGGCCGCGCTGGTGGGGCAGCTGGTGATGCTGGGCGTGACGGTGCCGGTGGACCAGATTGCCGAAGGCGGGACCGTGACAACGGTGGAGACCGATCCTTCGGCGCTCTTTTATCTGGTGGCGGGGCTCCTGGCGGCTTCGCTGGCGCTGGTCTTCGTTCATCCCGGCAGTGCAGGCGAGAAACCCGAGGCCGGCTACGCCACCTGATCTCTCGAACGTCGGCGCGGCTCCGCTGGCCCACGGGCGGGGGTTGATGATCCGTTAACCGCGACTGACGCATGCTGTGCCCTAGAGGAAGCAGGGCGCATGTCTGATCGTTCGTCTCCCGCCGAGGCACCTGGCAGGCCTGGTAGCGCGTCAGCTGGCGCTTCGCCCGCGGTGGCCGAAGGCTTTGCGCGCCGCTCGCTGCTACGCAGGCTGATGGATGTGGTGGCGCTACCGTCGTCGCGGGGCAACATCCAGGACCGCGCGATCGCGGGAGACCTGCTGCTTGAAATTCTCGTCGAGTCCGACGTCTCGGCGCGCGAGCTGTGCGCGCGAAGGCTGCAGGAAATGTCGCAGGCGCCGAAGCGGCTGCTGAGATTTCTTGCGCTCGATGTGCCGCACGTCGCGCAGCTGCTGCTCGCCGACAACAAGGCGTTCGACGACGCCGATCTCTGTCACATTATCCTGCATGGTCAGTCGCCGCACCGCGTGTACGTTGCGCAGAGGCGCGAGATCGGCCCGTCTGTCGCCTCCGCGATCGCCGAGAGCGGTGATACGCTTGCGATGAAGGCGCTGCTGGAGAACACGCAGTCGAAACTGTCCGACCGCTCGGTTGAGCTGATGGTGGCGGCCTCGCGCGAGGCGCCTGCGCTGCCGCCCCTGCTGATCCAGCGCGAGGAGGTGCGTCCTGCGCATGCGCTTGCGATGTTCTGGTGGTCGGGCCCTGTGGAGCGCCGGCAAATCCTGCTGCGCTTCTCTGCCGAGAGGACGCTGCTGATCGACATGTGCGGCGACATCTTCCGCCATGCCGCGGCGGATGCGGATCCCGTCGTGCGCAAGGCGCTGCAGGTCATCGAACGGCTCCAGCGCGACCGGACGGCGATCGACCGCTCGCCGCATGACAGTCTCGAGGCTGCCATCGATGCGGCGGCCATAATCGGCATTACGCCCGAAGCGCTGATGGACATCGCGGCCTTGTCGGGCGTCAAGGCGTCAACAGCGGAGCGTATCTTCCAGGATCCAGGCGGCGAGGGGCTCGCCGTTCTGTGCAAGGCGACGGGTCTCAAGCGACAGTATCTGCGCGCGTTGTGGACTGCGTTGCGCCGGCCGGAAGGCGGCGCGGATTTCACACGCGTCTCGGAGGCCTACGAGACCATTGCAGTCGCCAAGGCGCAGACCATACTGCGTTACTGGAACTGGTCCCTCTGCGCGGCCTTCTCGCCCGAAGCAGCCGTGGGTGGCGACGATATTGACGTCGAGCTCTCGGAACTTGGGATTGAAGACGTGGTTCCGCGCGTGGGCTTCGGCAGGTAGCCGGTTTTGCTGGAAATTTCCGGCGGAGTGGTTCAAACGGGTCGCGCGTCCCAGCAGAGGAGGCCGCATCGATGACCTACCTGCCGGGTCTGCTGATTGCCCTCACAGCGTTCTGGTTTGCGTTGTCGGGGCTGACTTCGCCCTACTTTCTCGGGCTCGCCGTGGTTGCCGTCCTGCTGGCGCTGTGGCTGTCGGCGCGGCTCGGCGTCATCGGGCGTGATGCATCACCCTATCATCGTGTCATGCGGATGCTGCCCTACGCGGCGTGGCTGCTGGGCCAGATCGTGAAATCCAACATCGCCGTGATTGCGCGCGTGCTGGGGCCCCGTCATGCGATCGATCCCGCGATGGTCACCGTGAAGACCAAAGCGCGCACCGAACTCGGCAAGGCGCTTTTTGCCAATTCGATCACGTTGACGCCAGGCACCGTCACTGTCGATGTCGATGGCGACGAGTTGAAGGTGCATGCACTGGTGCGCGAGAGCGCGGCGCCGGCGAGTTTCGAGTCGATGGACCGCCGCGCCGTCCGCGCGGCCGATGGCCCGAAGCGGAAGGGCTGAGCCCATGCTGCTGGCGGCTGGTGTTGCAGGGCTCGTGGTGGCCATGACGCTGATGATCTGGCGCGCGATCGTCGGGCCGTCCCAGTATGACCGCATACTGGCGGCGAATTCGTTCGGCACCAAGATCGTGCTGCTGATCGCCATTATCGGTTTCCTGTTCGGGCGGCCGGCCTTTCTCGATATCGCCATCGTCTACGCGCTGATCAACTTCGTGACCACGATCGCGCTGATGAAGTTCTTCCGTTATCGCACGCTCGCACATCGGCTTGGGCAGGAGGCGAAGGATGGCTGACGCCCTGCACATGATTGGCGGCGCGCTCGTTGTCGCCGGAACGCTGCTGACACTTCTAGGCGGTGTCGGCGTGATGCGCTTTCCAGACGTCTACACGCGCATTCACGCTGCGAGCCTGACGGACACGGGCGGAGCAACGCTGGTGCTGGTCGGGCTGGGGCTGATCTCGGGCCTGACGCCGGAGACGCTGAAGCTCGCGATGGTGTGGGTGTTCGTCATCCTGACGACGCCAGCCGCCGCCAATGCCCTTGCCAACGCCGCGTTCAGCGCCGGGCACACGCCGCGCATCGGCGCGTTCCAGATCATGAAGGGTTTGGATGCGAACCAGGCGAAGCCTGATGCGTCTCGCGCAGGCGGCAGCGACGGCAAGAGCGCCGCGCCATGAACGATATCGCGCTGCAGGCCAACTTTGCGCTCAACGTGGCGCTTCTGCTGATGCTCGTCATCGTCGGTTTCGCGATTGCGCGAATGCGCAGCCTGCTGGCGTCCATCCTGCTGCTGGGCATCTATTCGCTGGTCAGTGCGGCGTGGCTGCTGGTGATGGACGCGGCCGACGTGGCTTTCACGGAGGCTGTCGTTGGCGCCGGCATTTCCACCATCGTCTTGCTGGGCGCCATCCTTCTCGTGCGTGCCGGGCCGGTGCGGCATAACTGGCGGATGACGATTGCGCCGGCCTTGCTGGTGGTCGGTGTCGGCGGGCTGCTGATCTATGCGGTGTCGGGCCTGCCCGAGTTCGGCGATCCGGCGTCGCCCGCAAATGCGCATGTCGGGCGCAGCTACATGATCGACACGCCGAAGGAGATCGGCGTTCCCAACATGGTGACAGCCGTCCTGTCCAGCTATCGCGGCTTCGACACGCTGGGCGAGACAGTTGTGGTGTTCGCGGCAGGTATCGGGGTCGCGCTGATGCTGGGCTTTGGACCGCGCTCGGCGCTGTCGGCGCCGCCGGTGGCCGCAGGGGATCATCATGTCGTGCTGCGCGTGACTGCGAAGCTGTTGATCCCGCTGATTGCCCTGTTTGCGTTCTATGTGCAGTTCCACGGCGATCTTGGCGCGGGGGGCGGGTTTCAGGCGGGCGTGATCCTCGCGGTTGCGCCGATCCTGCATGCGCTGGTCTTCGGCCTGCGCGAGACGATTGTGGCGATCCCGGTGCGCGCGGTGCGCAGCATCGCGGCGGTGGGCGTGCTGCTGTACGCGGGCGTGGGGATTGTCTGCATCCTCAATGGCGGCGATTTTCTCGACTACGATTACCTGTTCAGCCCGAGCGTCGAGGCGATGATCCCGCCGGGGCTGATGGGCGATCCCGATCATGCGCACCATTGGGGCCAGCATTTCGGTATCTTCTTCATCGAGCTTGGCGTGCTGTTCACCGTTGCGGCGACGATGCTGACGATCTTCTACGGCTTCGCCGGTCGCGCAGCCGACGAGCAGGCGGCCGCGTCATGAGCATGGCCGTCACGCATTTCAACTATATCATCGTCATCGTGCTGATGATGATCGGGCTGTATGTGCTGTTCAGCACGGGCAACCTGATCAAGCGCATGGTCGGACTGGCGCTGTTCCAGACGTCGACCGCGCTGTTCTACATCAGCCTGGGCAAGGTGATGGGCGGAACGGCGGCGATCACGATCTACGCCGACAGCCCGGAGGGGCGCGCGCTCGCGGCGCCGCTCGATCCTGCCTACGTGCAACAGTTTGGGGTCGAGGGCGTCGTTTATTCGAACCCGCTGCCGCACGTGCTTATCCTGACCGCGATCGTGGTGGGCGTTGCGACGCTGGCGGTGGGGCTCTCGATCGCTGTGCGCATTCGCGAGGCTTACGGCACGGTGGAGGCCGAGGAGATCGAGGCGGTTGCGCGCGTTGAAGCGGCGCAGTCGGGACCGGCCCGCGCGGAGTCCGGCGCTTGATCCTGTTCGAGGCCATATATGTCGCGCCGCCAGCCCTGACCGCGCAGGCGCCGATCCTGGTGATCGCCGGGCCACTGGTCGGCGCATGCGTCGCCGTGCTCAGTCCCGGCGCACGGACGGCGTGGATGGTGTCCGTGCTGACGGCCGCGTTCGCGCTGTGGATGTCGGTGGCTGTGGCGGGCGAGGTCGCGCGCGAGGGCGTGGTCGACTATGTGCTGGGCGGGTTTGCACCGCCCATGGGCATTGCGCTGCGCATCGATGCGCTGGGCGCGACGATGGGGTTGCTGATCGCATCGGTTGGTGTTGTTGGCGCGCTCTACTCGGGCCACACGCTGGTTTCGGAGGTAAAGCCAGAGAAGCATACGCTGTTCCAGTCCGGGTATCTGCTTTGCCTCGCCGGGTTCCTCGGACTCGTGTTCACCGGTGATGCGTTCAACGCATTCGTGTTCCTGGAGGTGTCCTCGATTGGAACGTATGCGCTGGTCGGCGTGGGTGAGGCGCGGGACAAGCGTGCGTTGCCGGCGGCGTTCAACTACCTGATCTTCGGCACGGTCGGTGCGACCTTCTATGTGCTGGGCGTCGGCTTTCTCTATGCTGCCACAGGCACGCTCAACATGGCCGACATGGCGATGCGGCTGGCGACGCTGGGCGACAACGCTGCGGTGCAGGCGGGGCTGGCGTTTGTGGTGGCGGGCCTAGGCGTCAAGGCGGCGATGTTCCCGCTGCATGGCTGGTTGCCAGGGGCGTATGCGGGCGCGCCGAGTCTGGTCTCGGTGTTCCTCGCGGCGACAGCGACGAAGGCTGCGATCTACCTGATCGTCCGCTTCGTGTTCGACGTTTTCCCTGACGGGCAGTTCGGCGAGGTATTCCTGCGCTGGATCCTGGCGCCGCTCGCAGCGGCTGCGGTGATCATAGGTTCTCTGCAGGCGATCTTCGCAAAAGAGGTAAGGCGGATACTCGCATTCTCCTCTGTGGCGCAGGTGGGGTTCATCCTGCTCGGCGTGTCGCTGGCGACGGCTGCGGGAATTTCGGCTGGCGTGTACTACCTGATCGCGCACGCGCTGTTGAAGGGCGCGCTGTTCATGGCGGTCGGCGCGTTCGCCATGAGCGTGCAGGCGCGCACGGTCGATGATTTCGCTGGCATCGCGCGTGAGGCGCCGTGGTCGGCGGTGGCGTTCGGTGTCGGCGCGGCGAGCCTTGCGGGCGTGCCGATGACGATGGGCTTCCTCGCGAAATGGGCGCTGATCGCCGCCGCACTGGAGTCTGGGGCAGTCTGGATCGCGGTGACGCTGGCGATCGGGTCGTTGCTGACGCTGATCTATGTCGGGCGCATGATGGAGGCGATCTTCTTCCGGGCGCCTGCTGCCGGCGGCGAGCGTGCGCGAGAGGCGCCGGTTGGCGTGCTGGTTCCGCTGTTCATTCTTGCGGGCTTGTCGCTATGGTTCGGCGTTGCGTCCACCCTGCCGTCGAGCATGGCGGATGCGAGCGCCGCCGCGGTGCTGGGAGCTGCGCCATGAACGATGGCGAGCTGCTGATCACGCTGGCGCTGGTGCTGCCGCTGTTTGCAGCGGTGGTGACCTACGCTGTCGGGCGGATGCCGGATGTGCGCGAGACACTTACGATGGTGGCGTGCATCGGGCTGTGCATCATCACCATCTCGATGTTCGTGCGTGTGGGCGCGGGCGATGCGCCGGAGATGATGGTTGTGCGGCCGATGCCGGGGCTGGAGATCGCTTTCCGGCTGGAGCCTCTGGGCGCGCTGTTCGCTGTGATGGCGAGCGTGCTGTGGGCGGTGAACTCGCTGTTCTCGATTGGCTACATGCGGGGCGCGCGCGAAGCTAACCAGACGCGGTTCTACATGTGCTTTTGCGCTCGCCATGTTCGCCGTGATGGGCATTGCGATGGCGGCGAACCTGTTCACGCTGTTCATCTTCTACGAGGCGCTGACGCTGGCGACGTATCCGCTGGTGACGCACAAGGGCAATGAAGCGGCGCGGCGGGCGGGGAGGATCTATCTGGGCACGCTGGTCGGCGCGTCTGTCGTGCTGTTCCTGCCGGGCATCATCGGCGTTGCGAGCGTGGCGGGATCGACGACATTCACGCCGGGCGGGTTGCTGCCCGGCAAGACAAGTGCGGTGATCGAGAACGTACTGCTTCTCCTGCTCGTGTTCGGGGCGGCAAAGGCTGCGCTGATCCCGCTGCATGGCTGGTTGCCGGCGGCGATGGTGGCGCCGGCGCCGGTTTCGGCGTTGCTGCATGCGGTGGCAGTCGTGAAAGCGGGCGTGTTCACCGTCCTCAAAGTGTCCGCCTACATTTTCGGACCGGACTTGATCACCGCATTGCCGGCGGCAATGTGGATCCTATGGATCGCGGCGGCGACGATTGTGATCGCGTCGCTGGTGGCGCTGACCAAGGACGATCTCAAGGCGCGGCTGGCCTGGTCGACGGTCGGGCAGCTTGCGTACCTCACGTCGGCTGCGATGCTGCCATTCGCCTCGGGACTCGTGGCGGGCGGGTTGCACATGATCGTACATGCGGTCGCCAAGATCACGCTCTTCATGTGCGCGGGCGCGATCTACGTCGCGACGGGCGCCGCGAAGGTATCCGAGATGGGCGGGGCGGGGCGGCGGATGCCGATCGTGTTCACGTTCTTCCTCATGGCTTCTGTGTCCGTGATCGGGTTACCGCCGATGGGTGGCATGTGGTCGAAATTCCTGCTGGTCGATGCGTCGTTCGGCTCAGGCGAGTGGCTCACGGCGGCGGCGATGATCGTGTCGTCATTGCTGACTATCGCTTACCTTCTGCCCGTCGCGTTCAGCGCGCTGTTCGCGCCGGCGGGCGTCAAGGGCCGTGACTTCACGCGGCCCGGCGGGGCGCCAGGTGCGGCGATTGCC
>CAIKXW010000237.1 GCA_903831485.1 uncultured Alphaproteobacteria bacterium
AGGTTCTGGCGGGTGAGGGCGATCAGCGACGGGCCCGTTGTCGTCTCGAGCGCGAGCTCCCAGGCTTCGGCTGTCTCGACGCCGTCGGCCGGGCGGAAGACGAGCAGGTTCGGGATCATGCGCAAGCTGGCGACATGCTCGACCGGTTGGTGCGTCGGACCGTCTTCGCCGACGCCGATCGAGTCGTGCGTCATCACATGGATCACGCGCTGACCCATCAGCGCGCCGAGGCGGATGGCGGGGCGGGAGTAATCCGAGAAGACGAGGAAGGTGCCGGAGTAGGGGACGACGCCGCCATGCAGCGCCATGCCGTTCATCGCGGCGGCCATCGCATGCTCGCGGATGCCCCAGTGGACGTAACGGCCGCCATACGCATCCGCCGTGAATGGCGCTTTGGCCGCCGCCGTGCGTGTGTTGTTGGAGCCGGTGAGATCGGCTGAGCCGCCGATCATTTCCGGCATCAGTTCGGTCGCCACCTCGAGGGCGGCGCCCGACCATTTGCGCGTGGCGTCGGTCTTCTGCGCCTCGACGATCTTCTTCTTGTGGGCGTTCAGCGCCGCCGAGAGGCCTTTCGGGACCGCGCCTGAAAGGGCGGTGTTGAAGGCGTCGCACTTGTCACTGGCGGCGAGGCGGTGCTCCCACGCTTCGCGATGCCGGGCGCCCTGTGCGCCGATCCTGCGCCATTCCTTCAGCACGTCTTCCGGCACGACAAAGGGTTCGTGCGGCCAGTCGATGGCCTTGCGGATGCCGGCGATCTCTTCTGCGCCATAGGGGCCGCCATGGGCGGGTCCGGTGCCTGCGATCTTGGGCGCGCCAAAGCCGATGATGGTCTTGCAGGCGATCAGCGAGGGACGATCTGATTGCTGCGCCGAGAGAAGCGCGCCGCGCACCGCGTCCATGTTGTGGCCGTCAACGCGCGCGACATTCCAGCCTGACGCCTTGAAGCGCTTCACCTGATCGGTGGCGTCCGACATGCCGGTAGAGCCGTCGATGGTGACGGCGTTGTCGTCGAACAGCACGATCAGGTTCTTGAGGCGCAGATGGCCGGCAAGCGTAATGGCTTCCTGGCTGATGCCTTCCATCAGGCAGCCATCGCCTGCGATCACATAGGTGCGGTGGTTGACGAGGTCGTCGCCGAACCGCGCATTGAGGTGGCGCTCAGCCATCGCCATGCCGACCGCGTTGGCGAGACCCTGGCCGAGCGGGCCGGTGGTCGTCTCGACCCCGGGCGTGTGGCCGAATTCCGGGTGGCCCGGGGTCTTCGAGCCGAGCTGGCGGAAATTGCGGATCTCATCGAGCGTCATGCCCGGATAGCCGGTGAGGTAGAACAGGGAATAGAGCAGCATCGAGCCGTGGCCGGCCGACAGCACAAGGCGGTCGCGGTCCGGCCAGTCCGGGTTTGCCGCGTCGAATTTCAGGAATTCCTGGAACAGCAGGGTCGCGCAATCGGCGAAGCCGAGCGGCAGGCCGCAATGGCCGCTCTGGGCTTTCTCTACGGCATCCATGCTGAGCGCCCGGATCGCATTGGCGAGCGGTAATTGCGGCATGTGATCTCTCCGGGCGGGTCGTGGGCTGGTTAACGGCTTTGCGCTGCGGTTCAAAGGGAATATGCCGCCGCACCCCGCCATTGCGCCGATTGTTCACAGGCTTCAGATTGGGCTTGCGGGAAGGGCCGTGATGACGAAGACGCCTGAAGACACGCAGGAAATGGACGACGCGCTGAAGCGGCTCGAAGGGGCGATCGACCGGCTGGAAGGCCGGCTCGACAGTCTTTTCCAGCGGCTTGAGGGCTCGCGCGCCTATGAAAAAGAGGCGGACGCCCTGCGCAAGGACCGGGCGCGGCTGGCCAGCGATCTTGACGTTGCGAAAGCGCGCGAGAAGGAGCTGCAGCGGCTCGCCGACGAGGCGTCCGAGGCGCTGGGGGCGGCTATTTCCGAGGTTCGCGAGGCCCTCGGAAAAGTCTGATCTGGTGCTATGGTGGATTGATCAGAAGGGCGTGATTCTGCGTGGCCAAGGCTGAACTCGAAATCGCAGGAAGGCGCTATGCGCTGAGTTGCGCACCCGGCCAGGAGGCGCGGCTGGAAGAGCTTGGCGCGCGTTTCGACCAGCGCGTCCTGGAGCTGACCGAAGCGCTTGGCGATCTCGGTCCCGAACGCCTGTTCCTTGCAGCGGGCCTGTCGCTGCTCGACGAACTCGATGCTCAGGCGGTCGGCACAGGCGCCAAGGCCATGGATGACCGCATCCGCAATCTCGAGAACCGCGCGGCGACGCTGCTCACGGACGCGGCGGCGCGGATCGAGATGCTGTCACGCCGGGTGGATGAGGCGAGCTAGGTCACAAGCTCAAGCGTTTTGCACGTCGAGGGAGTCCCTCGCCGCGCTTGGAATGCCGGCAAGTTCTACCGCGCCACCAACCACACCACGCCCACCGCCAGCGCCACGCCGAGAGCCAGACGCCACAGCGGGATCGGTCCGATGCCTGTTGCCGGCCCGGTGAGATTCGTCCCGCGGCGCTTGCCGCTGAGCATCGGGCTGATCAGGTTGATGCGCTTCACCACGAGATAGAAGGCGATCGCTGCGAGGTGGAGCAGGATCAGCGCGAACAGGACGTTGAAGAAGTCCTCGTGAAAGTCGGTGACGTCCTTCGCCGTGTCGTAGTCGATGTGGCGATTGAGGGGACCTGCGAACAGTCCATCTGTGTCTGTCGCAAAGAGGCCAAGTCCGACCTGCACGATGATCGCTACAAGAAGCGCGACGACGCTGAGCGCGCCGAGCGGGTTGTGGCCGAAGGCTGCGCGATAGTCCTTGCTGAACAGTTTGGGGATGTAGCCGAGGACGGCTGCGGGGCCCTTGATGAAGTGCGAGAACCGCGCGGTCTGGGGCCCCGCGAAGCCCCAGTAGATGCGGAACACCAGCAGGCCGAGCACAGTGAGGCCCGACCAGTAGTGGATGTCCATCTGCTTGTTCTCGACACTCCACCATGACGTGGCGATGCCAATGGCGAGCGCCCAATGGACCAGCCGCGTCGGGACATCCCACACCTTCTGCGCCGCCGGAGCTGCTACAGGCGTGAGAGGTTCCGGCGGCTGGCCCGGTTCCATGCGCGACTGCTGACTACTTGTCTTCCTGCCGGAACTTGTCATGGCAGCCCTTGCAGGTACCGCCGGTCGCCGGGAACTGAGCCTTGAAGGCTGCGGCGTCGGTGACGGCGGCGAGCTTTCCGGACTCTTCCTGCAGCTTCACGACGGCGGCATCGAACGTCGCGCGGTCCGTCCAGATCTCTGCCTTGGCCTCGGTCTTGATCCCGCTTTCGGGGCCCGTGCCGGCCGGGAACCAGGTCGCCATCTGATCGGCGTAGCCCTTTATCTTCGTGGCGGCGGCTGTGACTGCCGCCATGTCGGGCGCATCGAGCTTCATGTTGTCCTGCAGGACCTTCATGTTCTTGCCGATGTCCTCGTAATTGTCGTGCCGCATTTTCATGAAGGCGGGGATGTCGGCCGGCGCAGCGCCAATCTCAGTTGTTGCGGCGGGCGTGACTTCCGGCGCCGGGGCGGGTGCTTCTGCGACAGGCGTTGGTTCGGCTGGGGCCGGTTCTCCGCCGCCGCAGGCGGCAAGTCCAAGCGCCATGATGGCGGCAGTCGCAAACAGTTTCATCTTCATGGCGGGGTCCCTCAGCCAGGTCATTCTGCTCAGGGAACGCTAGTGGGGCGCGACAGGTTGCGTCAACTCACAGACAAGACAGGAATTGGGATGATGCAGGAAACCCGAAAGTGCGTATGAGGAGCGCTCACCGACGGATCAGAAATCTTGCACCTCACCGCCCGCGACCCTGAAACAATCCTCGCCGAAGTGTTCGGCCATGCGGTCTTCCGCGGCCAGCAGGGCGATGTGGTGCGTCATGTGACGGATGGCGGCGATGCTGTCGTGCTGTTTCCGACGGGGGCGGGGAAATCGCTTTGCTATCAGGTGCCCGCGCTGTGCCGGCCGGGGGTCGCGATCATCATCTCACCCCTGATTGCGTTGATGCGCGATCAGGTCGAGGCGCTGAAGCAGGCGGGCGTGCCGGCTGCCATGCTCAACTCCTCCCTCAATGCGGACGAGGCGCGCATCGTGCGGGACGATCTGCGGGAAGATCGGCTGAAGCTGCTCTACGTGGCGCCGGAACGTCTGGTGACGGCGGGCTTCCAGCAGATGCTGCAGGACGCGCATATCAGCCTGTTCGCCATCGACGAGGCGCATTGCGTCTCGCAATGGGGCCATGATTTCCGTCCGGAATATCGCGAGCTTTCGGGCATCGCCGCCAACTTTCCAGGCGTTCCGCGCATGGCGCTCACCGCCACTGCCGATCCGGCAACGCGCGCCGACATCATTGATCGGCTTGGCCTGCAGAATGCGACGGTGTTCGCCTCCAGCTTCGACCGGCCGAACATTTCCTACACGATGGTGCAGCGGCAGAAGGGCCGCGAGCAGCTGCTCGATTTTCTGTCCACCCGGCGCGGCGAGAGCGGCATCGTCTACTGTCTGTCGCGCAAGAAGGTGGAAGAGGCGGCAACGTGGCTGAACGGGCAGGGCGTGCGCGCGCTGCCCTATCATGCGGGCATGGATGCGGGCGCACGGTCGCGCAATCAGGACGCGTTCATCAAGGAGGACGGCGTCGTGATGACGGCGACCGTCGCCTTCGGCATGGGCATCGACAAGCCCGACGTGCGCTTCGTCGCGCATCTCGACATGCCGGGCTCGATCGAGGCGTACTACCAGGAGACTGGCCGCGCCGGCCGCGATGGCGATCCGGCTGCCGCGTGGATGTGTTATGCGATGAGCGACGTGGTGCTTCGTCGCCGCATGATCGACGACGGGGCGGCGCCCGAAGAGGTGAAGCGTGTTGAGCGCTCGAAGCTCAATGCGCTTCTCAACATCTGCGAGACGACGACGTGCCGGCGGCAGGCGATCCTGTCCTGGTTCGGCGAAGCGCATCCGGGCAATTGCGGAAACTGCGACAACTGCCTGACGCCTGCCGACACGTGGGATGCAACCGACGCCGTCATCAAGGCGATGTCCGCCATCTACCGTACGGGCGAGCGGTTCGGCATGATGCATGTCGTCGACGTTCTGACGGGCAAGGCGACGGAAAAGGTCGAGCGTCTCGGCCATGACAAGCTGGCGGTGTTTGGCAAGGGCGCCGATGTCGACGCCAAGACGTGGCAGTCCGTGCTGCGGCAGATCTCGGCGTCAGGGCTAGTCGTAGTCGGGTCGGAGCATGGCGGTCTCAGTCTCAGCGAGGAGGCGCGGCCGATCCTGCGTGGCGAACAGCGCGTGATGCTGCGCCGGGACACTCACAAGCGCGCCGCGCGCCGCGAGCGCAATGCGGCTGCCACCGCGGAGATGGGCGAAGGCGCGACCTCGCTCTTCGAGGGCCTCAGAAAAGCCCGTGCGGCGATCGCGAAGGAGCAGGGTGTTCCGCCCTATGTCGTCTTTCACGACACCACGCTGCGCGCGATGGCGGAGAAACGGCCTGCAACGCCGGAGGCCATGGCTGGCGTGCCAGGTGTCGGCAAGGCGAAACTTGATCGTTACGGCAAGCACTTCCTGAAGGTGATCGCGGAGGCCGGATGATCTGTCGGACGCGGGACGTGAAACACGTTTCGTCCGTCTGCCGATCACAGATGCGATGTCCCTCTTCGCCGCGTGGTTACACGGGATGTTAAGGTGCGCGCTGTCTTCAGTAACCAAACAGGTGCGCAATCGTGCTTCGGGTCGGTCTTGCGATCATTGGACTTGGCGTCGTTCTCGCCTCTCCCGTTCTCGCGGGGGCGGAGAGCCGCTACGCGCTGATCGTCGAGCTGCCATGGCAGGATGGTCATGCAGTCGAGATCGGGCGTGGCGCTGGCGGGCTGTTGCTGCAGTCGGGCTGGCACAACGCTGTCTTCTATTTTCCTGAAGGCGTCGAACTGCCGGATTGGACGGGCGCAACTGCCACCTTTCCCGTGAGCGGGAACATTGCGGCGTGCAACGGCGCGAACCAGACGG
>CAIKXW010000238.1 GCA_903831485.1 uncultured Alphaproteobacteria bacterium
CTGTACAAGCATCTCGTGGAGGGCGAGGCCGACGAGGCGGAGAAGATCAAGACCTTCTACGACGAATACTTCGCCGTGCTCGACCTGACCGAGGAATTCTATCTTGAGACGGTCGCCTGGGTCTTTCAGGAAATGCGCCTGCCGCTCGGCCGCCTCAAACACCATGGCGAACCCGTCGACTGCTCGAAGATCACCCGCACGGCCCTGCTGACGGTGGAAGGCGAGCGCGACGATATCTGCGCCGTCGGCCAGACTGCGGCCGCCCACGAACTCACCCCCAAGCTGCGCCCCCACCTGCGCAGCCACCACCTGCAGCCCGGCGTCGGCCATTATGGCGTATTCTCCGGCCGCAAGTGGGACAACCAGATCTACCCGACCGTAAGGTCCGTGATCCTGGCGGCGGACTAGGCAACGCCCGCGGCGGCCACGTCCATGTAGATCGCCGCAAAGTGGCAGGTCGCCGCCGCGATGACGAAACCGTGCCAGATGGCCGAGTTGAACGGCAGCTTCTTGTTGACGTGGAAGATCACGCCCACCGTGTAGAGCACGCCGCCCGCAGCCAGCAGGCCAAGGCCGAGCGGCGAGAGATTGTGGATCAGCTGGTCCATGACCGCGAGAACCGCCCAGCCCAGCGTCAGGTACATTGCGATATAGACTTTCGGGGCCTTCCAGCGCGCCAGCAGGTTCATCGCAACGCCGGCCAGGGCCACGACCCAGACCAGCCCCAGAATGCCCCAGGCGAGCGGGCCATCCAGCTTGGCCAGCATGAAGGGCGTGTAGGACGCCGCGATCATGATGAAGATGCCCGACAGGTCGAGCCGCTCAAGAATGTGAGCGAGTTTCTGGTTGGTGTTCGAGTTGCACAGCGCCGAGGCGCCCAGCATGGCCAGCAGGCCGGCCGAATAGATCACCAGGGCGGCCGTCGCCTTCACGCTGCCGGACGAGGCGGCCGTTGTGACAAGGAGGATACAGCCCACCACCGCGAGCGCGAGGCCGACCGCATGAACGATAACGTCGGCGAGCCAGTAATGACGATGCTGCTGCGGGTACCAGTAGGCTTTGACAGCCTTGGCTTGGGAGGGGGAGAGATGCGTTGTCATGTCAGCCTGCCCTTCTTCGCTGGGGCTTCGAGTGGAATGTACGGACCGACTCTCGGTTCCGATGCGAACATCAGGCCAGCAAAGGCGGGCATAAGCACGACGCGAATGCGGCAATGCAATGCGTTTCAGGCACGGAGATGGGGCGCGCCGCCTTCAGAATGAACCCGCATTCAGTCAGCATGCGGATCGATGGCGCAGTTCAACACGATGTTCGGAAGCGGTGTGGCTTCCGTGCCGCGCTTCCTGAACTTCCATACAGGTTCACGCGTGTGTCCCGGAGTGTCGCGAGCACCGCGGGTCATGATTCAGATGATACCGGGGAATGGTTGAGGACGGCGTCTGGAAGCTGGTGAAATTTCATCGATCTGGTGCGGAAGCAGGCTTCGCAACGGCTGGGCTGCCGCCTCAGGCTGCTTCAGGCCGCAGATCCGATATCCATCGTCGCCCTCGCCGTCTCGACAATCACGCCCCTGACCCAGGCCAGGACGGGATCGGATGCGCGCACAGCGGTCCACACCAGCGTCAGGTCGAAATCGCGGGCGGGCAGCGGCGGCTCCTTGAGAACCAACCCGAACGTCTCGGCAAACCGTCGCGCAAAAACGTGGGAGAGCGTCGACACCATGTCGGTCCCGCCAACCGCCGCGAGCGCCGCAATGAATTGCGGCGTCACCAGCGCGATCCGCCGCTGTACGCCCGCCTTTGCCAGCTGTGCATCGAGTTCGGAGCCGGCATCGCCCAGGATGGAAATGCCGACATGGTCGACACGGCCATAATCCTCGATGGTCCATTTGCGATTCGCCAGCGGATGGCCCTTCCGCATTACAAGCGCCAGCCGGTCCATTGCACAGCTTTCGCTGCTAGACCCCGGCGGCAGCGGCGTGGAGGATGTCGCAAAGGCCAGGTCGAGCCGCCCTGTCTCCATCCGCTGGATCAGATCTGGGCCGTAACCTTCTATGCGAATGCTGATCCCCGGCGCTTCTGTAGCCAAGCGCTTCATCAGCGCCGGCGCCAGAAGTATGCCGTGCATGTCAAGGCCGGCGATCCGTATGGTCCGCTCGACCTTCGCCGGGTCGAACACCGGCTCGCGGAACACGCCCTTCACCTCGTCCAGCATGCCCGGCAGCCGGACCGACAACGCCTCCGCCCGCGCGCTCAGCACGTAACCGCCCCCCGGCGATCTCACGAGCAGCACATCGCCCAGCACCTCCCTGAGCCGCGCCAGCGCCCGGCTCATGGCCGGCTGGCTGAGGCCGACATCGCGCGCCGCCTGACTGACATTGCGCCGCGTCAGCAACGCCTCCAGCGCCGGGAGGAGGTTCAGGTCGATCGAGGCTAAATTCACTTCGTGCATATCATCAATACCAACTATGCATTTTTGATATGTTCGTCCCTGCGCTACCTTGCTGTCAACAGAGAAGGAGACAGCGATGGCGCACACAGAAAACCTGGTCACCGTGTTCGGCTATGGACCCACCGGGGCCGCGACAGTGGAAGCGCTGCGCGCCCGCGGAACGCCTGTACGCCTCGTCCAGCGCAAGCGCCCCGCCAGCCTCCCCGCCGGCGTCGAATTCACGGCGTGCGACGTGCTAAAGCCTGAAGACGTCAAACGCGCGATGTCGGGCGCGTCCCAGGTCGTCGTCGCCATCGGCTTCGAATACCTCACCCCGGTGTGGCGCGCGGCGTGGCCCAAGGCGATGACAGCTCTCATCGCGGCGGCAGAAGCCGCCAACACCCGCGTCGTGTTCATCGACAACATGTACATGTACGGCCCGCAGGACGTGGCCCTGCACGAGGACCTGCCGCTCGCCGACTACGGCCGGAAGCCCGCCGTGCGCTCTGCGGTGACGCGCATGTGGCAGCAGGCGGCCCGCGAGGGCCGGGTGCGCTGGGCCGCCTTGCGCGCGCCCGACTTCTACGGACCCGGCGTGCGCAACTCGCACATGGGCGACTCAGGCCTCGCCCCCGTCGCGCAGGGGAAGGCAGCACAGGTCCTGATGACGCCCGACATGCCGCACGCCTTCGCCTACGTGCCGGACATCGCCCGCGCCGTGGTGACCCTCCTCGATGCACCCGACGACGCCTTCAACCAGACCTGGCACGTCCCCTGCGCCAAGGCGAAATCACCGCGCGAGATGCTGCAGATCGGCGCGGACGCTGCCGGCGTGAAGCTGAAGATGATGGTCATGCCGAGCCCGATGCTGCGCCTTCTCGGCCTCTTCGCCCCGATGATGCGCGAACTGATCGAGATGCGTTTCACCTGGAACCGCCCCTATCATGTCGATGCAACCAAGTTCGCCCGCCGCTTCTGGTCGGACGCCACGCCGCTTGAAGTCGGCATTCCCGCCGCTGTCCGCTCCTACCGCGCAGAACCTGCATCCTCCCCGATAACGAGCGGGGGACACGCCCCCGCCGCCGCATCGTAACAACGAGCGGTTCCTCCCCGGCCGGCAGGCGGATAAGCTCCGCCTGCCGGATCACGGAGGACTTCGATGGCGCTGTTCAATTTCGACTCCAAGGACAAGCCTCTCGCCTCACCGGCAAGGTTTGCGGGACGCCTGCTCGCCAACATCGCCGTCGCCCTGGCGCTGGTCGCCGCGGCGCTCGGCGTCGGCATGTGGGGCTATCAGGCGACGGAGGGCATGCCCGCCATCGACGCATTCCTGAATTCTGCGATGCTGCTGGGCGGCATGGGCCCCGTCGATCCGCCCCTGCATACAGAAGCCGGCAAACTCTTCGCCGGCATCTACGCCCTCGCCTGCGGCCTGATCCTGGTCCTGGTCTCAGGCATCGTGCTGGCGCCAGTCTTCCACCGCGTTCTGCACGCGCTGCATGTGGACGACGACGATCGGGGGTGAAGCGCTGGGACCGACGGTCAGCTGTCGCTATCCGCATCCAGCGTATCGAGCCAGCTCTTGGCCTCGTCCGAACCTTGGTCAGCTGCGCGCTGATACCACTCGCGCGCCTTCGTCTTGTCCGCCATGTACGCATCCTGCGCATACATGCCAGCGACCGCGAGGATGGCCTCCAGATTGCCCCCCGCCGCCGCCTTCTCCATCAGCTTGAGCCCCGACGACGGCTGCAGCTTGTAGCCGTCCTTGCCGAACGCCATGCGCTGGCCGACCCACAGCTGCGCCTCGGGCAGCCCTGCCTCAGAGGCCGATTCCACGTCCTCGAAGCCGCCCTGCTGCAGCATGTAGTCCTCTGACGCGAGACGGCGCACCGCCCGTTCATACTGGGCATGGGCGTTGCCGGCGTCGGCAAGCTCATCGAGCCTGATCGCATCGCCGGCGGCCACGGCCTCATCGAAAGCCGGCTTCTGCGCCGCCAGCTCTGCCTGGACCTTTTTCAGCTTTTCGAGCTCGGCCGCAGCCTTGGGATCGATCCCCGCCACGCCAGCCGGACTGACCGTCGCATCCTCGGTTCCCTTGACTGCGGACTCACCCCCGCAGGCCGCGAGCGCGAGACAGGCAATCGGGAGAAGATGGATCAGGCGAGCCATGGCTGGGAGAGCTTTCGCTGTTCCTCGAAGCGAGAAATGTCGCCGCCATGCTGCAGTGTCTCGCCGATCTCGTCGAGCCCCGCGAGCAGGCTGGCCTTGCGGCCCTGGTCGATGTCGAAACGATGCACCTTGCCGTCCGGCGCAGTTACCGTCTGGGCGGCGAGGTCGATGTTGAACATGTGGTTCGGCCCACCTGCCTGCTCCATCAGGCTGTCCACCACCTCCCGCGGCAGCGCGATCGGCAGGAGCCCGTTCTTGAAGCAGTTGTTGTAGAAAATGTCCGCAAAGCTCGGCGCGATCACCACGCTCAGCCCCTGGTCCAGCAGCGCCCATGGCGCATGCTCGCGCGAGGAGCCGCAGCCGAAATTCTCCTTGGCGATCAGGATCGCGGCCTTCGCATAGGCCGGCTTGTTGAGCACAAAGTCCGGATTGGGCGAGCCGTCCGCCTTCGTCTTGAAGTCATAGAACAGCCCTTTCGCCAGCCCCTCGCGCGAAACCGTCTTGAGGAACTGCTTCGGGATGATCTGGTCGGTGTCGATGTTCGCGATCGGCAGGGGCGCCGCGGTTCCGGTGAGTTGCGTAAAGGCTTTCATGGCGCGGGGTATCGCATGGGCGGACGGCACGTGGGAAGGGTCGTCACCCCGCCTCTGCAATCACCAGCGTCGGTATCCCCAGTGTGCCGTCACGCACGCTGAACACCTTCGTGCCGACCCTGCGCCCTGCCCGGATGGGCGTCACGCCGATGCCCTCCTTCACAAGCCGCGCATGCGCCGCTTCGAGATCCGGGACCTTCCACGACAGACCCCACAGCCTGTCGGGCTGGTTTCCGACACCGGTCGAAATCTTGTGCGCCAGCTCCACCGTCATCCCGCCGATGCGGAAGAACATCAGCCGCATGTCCCAGTCCGGATTGGAGCGGTCGAGCGCCAGCCGCAGGCCCAGGCGCGCGCCATACAGCGCCACCGCACGATCCGGGTTGGCCGTGTTGATCACCACATGGTCGAGGCCCGAGACGATGTCCGGCTTCTGCGACTTGTAGGCCAGCGGGTCAGGCGCCTTGCGGTTCAGGCAGAAGATCCGGACGCCGTGCGTCGTCGAATCATCCAGCCGCATCCGCGACCAGTAGCGCGCGCTGCCCGAGCGCGGATCGACGCTCTCATTGGCGACGATCTCGTCTGGCCGCAATCCGCGCCTGTCCAGCGCTGCGCGATCACCGGCCAGATCATCGCTGTGAAACACCAGCGTCTTCAGCCCGACGCCATCCTGCTCGATCATCGCATGAAGCCGCCGCGCCAGCGGCCCGCCGCCCGTTGGCGACATGATCTCCAGGGCCGTGTTCTCGAGCTGGAAGATCACCGTGGCCGATCCGCCCGGATCATGAGAGCGCCAGTCGGGCTCGCGCCCCAGCAATGTCGAATAGGCGGTCTCGCCATCGTCGATCGACGGGCAGACGATGAGGACGTGATCGAGACCGGTGATCATGCTTGCCTGGCGCTCATGCGCGTCGGAACGACTCAAGCGTCCGCCGCTGTGCGCCATCCTCCGCCGCAAAATTGGAAGGCGCAAGCCAGCCCTCAAGCGCCGAAGCAATACCCGGCCAGTCCGCGTCGGTGATCGCATACCAGGCCGTATCGCGCGACCGGCCCTTGGTCACCATGTCGTTCCGGAAAAGGCCCTCGAACCGGAAGCCGAACCGCTCGGCCGCCCGCTTCGAGGCGAGATTGTCGTTGTTGCATTTCCATTCATAGCGCCGGTAACCGAGGTCGAAGACGTGCGCGGCCATCAGCCAGAGCGCCTCCGTCGCCTCGGGCGTGCGCTTCAGCCTTGGTCCGAACGCGACGCAGCCGATCTCCGCGCTGCCATGCGCTTCGCGCATGCGCATATAGGTGCACATGCCGAGCACATCGCCGGTCCCGCCCGCACGGATCACCATCGTCCGCCAGGCTTCCTGCGCGAGCTGGGCCGCAAGAAATCCGAGGAGTTCTTCGCGGGCCGCGAAGGGCCCAACAGGCATCCACTCCCAGATCCCCGCATTCGCGGCGCCGCCGACCGCCGCAAACAGCGCCTCGCCATGCGCGCCCGCATCAAGCGGCTCGAGCCGCACCAGCCGCCCCGCCAGCGGCTCGAGCCCCGGCGGCCGGCGTCGGGTCCATGTCGAAAGGTCGCTCATCCACCGGGCAGTAAGGCCGCCCGCGGCGTCCGGCAAGATTGCCCCAAACATTGCTTGACGCGCCGCCTCTGTTAAGACGCCCGCCAGCGGCCCCGCGCGAGGACGAAGCCATGACAACGAACACCCAGACACTTCTCCTTCTCCCCGGCGACGGCATCGGCCCGGAGGTCACCGAGGAAGCCCGCCGCGTCGCGGTGCACGTCGCGCCCGACCTGCAGATCGAATCCGCCTTCTTCGGCGGCGTCTCGTACGACCAGTTCGGGACGCCGCTGACCGAGGAAGTCATGAACAGCGCCCGCAAGGCCGACGCGATCCTGATGGGCGCCGTCGGCGGCCCGCAATGGGACAGCGTCCCGCGCGACAAGCGCCCGGAGGCCGCCCTGCTGGCGATGCGCAAGAATCTCGATGTCTACGCCAACCTGCGCCCCGCCTTCTGCTTCCCCGCCCTCGCCGGCGCCTCCGCCCTAAAGCGCGAACTGGTCGAAGGCCTCGACATCATGATCGTTCGCGAGCTGACTTCCGGCGTCTATTTCGGCCAGCCCAAGACCATCGAGACCCTGCCCAATGGCGAGCGCCGCGGCATCGACACGCAGAGCTACACCACATCCGAGATCCGCCGCGTCGCCGCCCGCGCTTTCGAACTCGCGCGCGGACGCACCCGTACGAGCAAATTCGCCGGCGTCCTCTCCTGCGAGAAATCCAACGTGATGGAATCCGGCCTGCTTTGGCGCGAGGAAGTGACCAAGCTCCACGCCGAACAGTACAGCGACGTGAAGCTTGACCATATGCTGGCCGACGCCGCCGCCATGCACCTCGTGAAAGCGCCAAAGGACATCAACGTCCTGCTCGCCGACAACCTGTTCGGAGACATTCTTTCCGACGAAGCCTCGATGCTCACCGGTTCGATCGGCATGCTGCCGTCAGCGGCGCTCGGCGATCCAGGTACGCCCGGCCTTTACGAGCCGGTCCACGGCTCGGCGCCCGACATCGCCGGCAAGAACATCGCCAACCCGATCGCCGCCATCCTGTCACTCGAGATGGCGATGCGCTGGAGCCTCAACCGCGCCGACATCGCCGACCGCATTTTCGCCGCCGTCGGCAAGGCGCTCGATGCCGGCGCCCGCACCGCCGATCTCGGCGGCTCCATGAGCACCCGCCAGATGGCGGATGCGATCCTGAGGCATCTGTAGCCGCCACAGTAGCGCCATCGTCCACAGCCCCGGGGACGATGGCGCTCGTGACGGTAAGAGACCAAGGCCTCCCAGTCGTTGCGTCAGCTACCATCCCGGATCGCGCGCATCGGTACGGCGCCTGACATGGCGCCGCGTTGCAATCGCCTTCGTTCAAACAGGCGTCAGCGTACAGACAATTCCGTCGCGCCTTGCTCTTGTGGCGACCAGCGCCGCCGCTCTCCCCGGCTCGCTGGACATTCAAGGGCGCCCTCCTGTCCGGGGGCGCCCACTTTTTCGTCCTGGCGCAGCGTGTCCCAATCAAAGGCTGTGCGCGGTACCGTACGAAATCCGCGGACTCCGCGCGCTACATATAGAGGTGGAAGGCGGAATTTCGGTCGTTGCTGATGGCGGTGGGAAAAGGACCGTCCTTCCCTCGCGCCCAGACCGTTCGACTTACTAAACCGCTGGCCGCCGCCCCGTCGGGATCGCGCCTCGCGAGCTTGTTGCAAACAACACTCAAACTCCGTGAAGACATGGTTGCGCGGTCGAGCGGCTCAACGCGCAC
>CAIKXW010000239.1 GCA_903831485.1 uncultured Alphaproteobacteria bacterium
ATGTCGGCGACCTTGCCAGCTGACCTGACACAGGCATTCTTCGATGCGCCTGTCGTCGAAAGCCTCGGGCGCGCGTGGCCGGTGGAGACGCGGTATCTGGGCTATGAGCCGCGGCAGCGGCTTGAGGATCAGGTGGCGGCCGCGATCCGCAAGGCGCTGGCGGAGGAAGATGGCTCGGTGCTCGCCTTCCTGCCCGGCGTGGCGGAAATCCAGCGCACGGTCGATCGCATCGGGCCTGTCGCCGGCAATGTGATCGTCACGCCGCTCTATGGCGCGCTCTCGCCACAGGAGCAGACGGCTGCGATCTCGCCCGCGCCGAAAGGGTCGCGCAAGGTCGTGGTTGCGACTGACATCGCAGAGAGCGCCATCACGATCGAAGGCGTGCGCGTCGTCGTCGACGCGGGGTTTGCGCGTGTGCCGCGGTTTGATCCATCGCTTGGCGTGTCGCGACTGGAGACCGTGCGGCTGGCGGTAGCGAATGCGGACCAGCGGCGCGGTCGCGCGGGCCGCACGGGTCCAGGCGTCTGCTACAGGCTATGGCGCGAGGCAGAGATGCGGGGCTTTGCGGCCTCGCCTTCCCCGGAGATCGAGAATGCCGACCTCACCGGCCTTGCGCTCGATCTTGCGCGCTGGGGCGCGAAGTCGCCTGACGAGCTGCGCTGGCTGTCGCCGCCGCGCGAGGCGCCCTGGCGGGCTGCGCGAAATCTGCTGGCCGCGAGCAAGGCTCTGACGGCAGAGGGCGAACTGACGACGCTGGGCAAGCGGCTGGGTGACCTGCCGCTTCCGCCGCGACTGGCGCTGATGGTGCTGCGCGCCGCGGAGCGAGGACAGGCGCGGCTTGCCGCCGACATCGCGGCGATCCTCAGCGAGCGCGATCTTGGCGGGAGGTCGACCGATCTCGACCAGCGTCTGTCGCGCTTCCGCACCGAAAACGGACAACGCGCCCGTGCGATGCGCGATCTCGCGGCGCGATGGGCGCGGCTGGCGGGCGGCAAGGACGCGCCTGCGATCAGCCCGGGGGCCGTGCTGGCGCTTGGCTTTCCGGAGCGGGTCGCGCGCCTGCGGGGCCAGACGGCGGGACGGTTCCTGCTGGCGGGCGGTCGCGGCGCGATGCTGGACGAGGCCGATCCGCTGGCGACGCAGGGATGGCTGGCTGTGGCGGACATGACCGGGTCCGGGCCTGACCTGCGCATCACGCTTGCGGCGCGGATCACCGAGGACGATGCGCTCGCATCCGGCGCCATCGAGGTGAAGGAAGAGGCGCGCTACGATCCGGAGACGCGCCGCGTCCGCGCGCGGCGGGTTCGCAGGCTTGGCGCCGTCGTTCTGGAAGAGGCGCCGCTGCAGGCGCCGACGGGCGAACTGGTTCGCGCGGCGCTGCTTGAGGCAATTCGCGACCAGGGACTTGGCTTGATCCGCAACGCCGAGGCTCTGGAGAGCCTGATCGGACGTGTCGAACTGCTTGGCCGGGTCATCGGCGCGCCGTGGCCAGCCGACTTTGGCGGTATCGTCAAAGCGCGCCTGGAAGACTGGCTGGGCCCGCTGCTCGAGTCGCCAGGCGCGCTCGACTCCCTCGGCGCCGGGCAACTGGTCGATGCCGCGCTCACCCTGCTCGACTGGCCGCTGCCGCGCGACGTGGCGCGGCTGGCGCCGACGCACTGGACCGCGCCGGTCGGCCGCGCCGTGCCGATCGACTACGCCAGCGACGGGGGACCAACGGTCGAATGCAAGGTCCAGGAGGCCTTTGGCCTCGCTACTCACCCCACGATCGCTGACGGCCGAATCGCACTGACGGTCGCGCTGCTTTCCCCAGCGTTCCGGCCAGTCGCGGTGACACGCGACATCCCTTCCTTCTGGCGCGGCGGCTACATCGACATGAAAAAGGACATGAAGGGCCGCTACCCGAAACACGATTGGCCGGAAGACCCCGCGGCCGCTACGCCAACCAGCCGGGCACGCCCTCGCGGCAATTGACGCGCGCGGCAACAATTCGGAATCGCTGGCCAAACTGGCGTTTTATGGCGCTCCGCGCCATACTGGAGATTCGAATTTGCGGTTCATGGCGGCGCTGATTTCGTTCCGCCCGCTCTTCGCGGTTGCGGCATAACCCGTGACTTTTTGGTCGAAATCCGCGAAAACCGTGGCGTAGCAGATACATCGCGGTTGACGGCTAGCTGCGCAAACCGCAGGTTCAGACCGCGTTCGTCACGTGTAGCAACACGCGGCGGCGTCGTCGTCCGTAAGAAAAAAAACACTCAGGACGCCGCGGGAGCACCAGTCCAGCAGGGAGACGCGCTAATGGCGCATAAGCATCGTATTTCGGTCGTGAGCCTACTTGCCTTGAGCGTGGCCATGCCCGCTTTCGCACAAGAAGGACCTCAGCCACCCGTCGACGCCGATGAAGGCCGCGACGTCATCGTCATCACCGCCAACAAGCGTGAAGAGACTGTCCAGGACGTCGCTGTCGCCGTTACGGCCATCAGCGCCGACAACAAGCAGGAACTCGGCATCATCACGGTGACCGACCTGACCAACGTCACGCCCGGCCTGTCCTACACGCCCGGCAACGAGCGCGTCACGCTGCGCGGCATCGGCCGTCTCAGCAACAGCTTCGGCGCCGACCCGGGCGTCGCCAACTACAATGACGGCCTTTACACCCCGTTCGCCGTCCTCGCCGGCAAGGACCCGGTCCTCATTCAACGCGTCGAAGTCCTGCGCGGACCGCAAGGCACGCTGTACGGCCGCAACGCCATCGGCGGCGCCATCAACACCATCTCGAAGCGTCCAACCGACGACCTGTCCGTCGAGTTCAAGATCGGCATGGGCAACTTCGACTACTCCAACGTCGTCGGCGCCGTATCCGGACCGATCACGGATTCGATGCGCTACCGCGTCGCCGCCCAGCGTGAACAGCGCAATGGTGTCGATTTCAACTACGGCACGAACGAGACCGAAGGCTGGGAAATCGACGACTACTATTACGAAGGTCAGCTCGAAGGCGAGATCGGCGATCGGTTCTCCTGGTGGCTGAAAGTCGCTGACTCGGGCTACGACAAAGCCGGTCCTCCGGGCGGCCGTACGGCGACGTTCTCGACCGCGCCATACCTCTCGGTCTTCCCGCCAGCTGGCAGCGTTTCGCCGAACCCGGCCTTCGCCTACTCGAACCCGTCCGTGATCAGCTTCACGCAGACCGGCACGCGCCGTGACAACCCGTTCGCGACGAATGGCGAGCACGCCTACAACACGAACTACGCCACGACTGCGAAGCTCGATCAGTATGATGAAGCCATCTTCGAAGGCGTTTATTCAACCGACTGGTTCGACATCAAATACGTCGGCGGCTACACATTCTACGACTACAAACTGGACAGCGATCCGGACGGTACGCCGATCGACTCGATCACCTACAACGCGGTCGCTTCGACGAACCCGCTCTGCGCGCCGGGCGTCCCGCCTGTCGTCGGCTTCCCGGCTTCGCAGCTCGCAGCGGCTCCGGGCTTCTGCTACACGACCGGCCAACGCACGATCTTCCCGGATGTGATCAACACCTACAAGGAAAGCCGCGCGCTGTTCTCGAACGAGATCAACCTGATCTCGACCATGGACGGGCCGCTGCAGTGGATCGTGGGCGCATACGCCTACCAGGAAAACTCGAAGCAGCCCGGCCAAACCCAGAGACTGCCGAACGAGCCCCTAGCCGGCTCTTACCTCACGCCGCCGAGGGCAGCGACACCGCAAGAACCGGCGCGTGGTGCGTCCATCACGGCGAACCCGGACCGCTGGTTGCAGTACTTCGCGAATACCAGCCTGTTCAACGCCTACGGCGTTTTCGGCCAGGCCGACTATGAGCTTAACGACCAGCTGAAGTTCACGCTTGGCGTGCGCTACTCGTTGGACATGAAACAGTCGAAGGAAGAAGCCTTCCTCGCTTGCTACATCCTCTGCACAGCCCAGGGCGCCGCCCTCTACACAAACATCACCGGCTCGCAGTATGCGGGCGTGCTTGACGCAGACCCGAACGTTGTCGGCTACGATGCTGATCTCGACTCCCGCGGCTACGGCGTTCGCACGCTGAAGGACGAGTGGGAAGCGGTGACCGGAATGCTGGGCGTGGAATATCGTCCGCTGGACGATACCCTTCTCTTCGGCAAGTACTCGCGCGGCTACAAGGCCGGCGGCTTCAACAACCTCGGCTTTGCTCTCAATCCGTACACGGACTCCGAATTCGTCGACTCGTACGAAGCGGGCTGGAAGCAGGAATGGGCCGACTTCGGCCTGACCACCAACGCGGCTGTGTTCTACTACCTGTACAGCGACGCACAGGCGCCGCTCACGGTCGTCAACGTCGATCCGACCACGCTGGCGCAAACGACCTCGACAGAGTTCGTGAACCTGCCGGAAGTCGAAACGATGGGCTTCGAGCTGGAAGGCAACTGGAACCCGATCGACCCGCTGAACATCGGGTTCACCTATGCCTATCTGAGTGCTGAAATTAGCGAGTCGGACGTCTATGTGGACTCGTCCCGCGACCCGCGTTGCATCAATCCGCTAGCCCCCACCACGGCGCCCGGATCGTGCAACACAACGCGTACGCAGTTGGTGGATCCGCAACGCAACCGCTCTGTCGAAGGCAACACGCTCGCCCAGTCGCCGGAGCACAAAGTCGCGGTCAACGCGTCTTACCGCTTCGAGATGGAGGATGGTTCGTACTTCCTGCCGACGATCAGCTACTCGTGGCGTGATGAGTTCTATGACTCGTTCTTCAACAACGACAAAGAGCTCTCGCCAGCCTACGACAACCTTGACGCGCGCCTGAACTGGAAGTCGTCGGACGAAGTGCTGGGGCTGACCTTCTGGGTCCGCAACCTGACCGACGAGGAACAGACCACGAGCATCTCGGCCAACGGCTTCCGCAATGAAGACCTCGGCCGTTACCAGACGTTCGCGTTCACGCCGCCGCGCATGTTCGGCGTCGACCTGCTGGTCAACTACTAGGCCCTGGGCGCGCTTCGGCGCGCACCGGTTGGTGATTCCAAGACTGCGCCGGTCCCTTGCGGGACCGGCGCTTTTCGTTTCCGCCTACTGGTCAATTCAGGGGCTGACGTCGCGTCGAGGGCTACCGGCGGCGATTGACCCGGGCGGCGTCTCGCGCGCGAATGCAGCGTCACGCTGAATGCGGCGGACGGCGCTGGAGGACCGGTCATGAAGAAGTTGCTTCTGGGTATTGCGATGCTGGCTTTGGCCTGCGGTCAGGCCGCAGCGCAAGAGAGCTGGCAGCCGCCGCGGACGCCGGATGGCAAGCCGGACCTGCAGGGGACATGGAGCAATGCGAGCCTGACCACGCTGGAACGGCCAGCGCAGTTCAGGACACAGACGATCCCGGCCGACCGCGCGCAGCAGATGGAACAGGCGCGGGCGCGGATGATGGCGGCGTCGAACGCGCCATCCAATCCC
>CAIKXW010000240.1 GCA_903831485.1 uncultured Alphaproteobacteria bacterium
GCCTTTATCTTCAGCGCCTGCTTCTCGGACGCGCCGGCCACAAACGTGATCGGATCAAGCCGCACCACGGTGCCGCACGAAGCGCCCAGCGCCACGAACTGGCCGAGGGTTGCATTGCGCTTCTCGAACACGCCGCGGAACGGCGCCACCGCCCGCCGCTCGGATGCAGCGCTGCGCGCGACCTCAAGCGTCGCCAGCGCCTCGTCCAGTTCCGCGCGCGATGCTCTCACACGCGCAGGCGAAACCCAGCCGTCGGCCAGCCGCTTCTGGTCGCTGCTGTGCTGTTCACGCGCACGCGCCACCACGGCTTCCGCCTGGCGGACGCGCGCATTGGAGCCATCACCCTCGAGCCCGCACAGCAGGTCGCCCGCCGCAACGATCGCGCCTTCCTCCACCGGCAGGCTGGATACCTTCCCCGGCGCGCCGAAGGCGACGGGCGCGATCTCGGCCTCGCTTCTACCGCCAAGCGAAAGATAGAGTGTCCGCTGCACCGCCCGTGAGCGGATGAACACCACCGTACCGCCATGCCCCTCCGCCGTTCCCGGCAGCGCCTTGTCCAGCGTCGGTATCGTGCTCGCCTGCACCCGCGCGACAGTATCGCCGCCCGACATCAGCGAACGGATGCCGACCACGGCCGCGATCAGCACGATCGCGCCGAGCAGGATGGTAAAGAGCCGGGGCAAAGTCTTGTTCAACCTCCAGAGGGGCGCGGCAGACGGTGCGCCATGCCCAGCCGGTTATACTATGAGCGTTCCTACCGCCACGGTATCAAAAAGCCGTGGCGGGCGAGATTATGGCGGAGGTTTCCCGCCGAGCAGTCTGCGCCGCCTTTTGGCTGCTAAACATTGGCATTAGTTGCATTTCGCGGTCCAACCCCCTAGGTCCACACCCTGCGCCGCACAAGCGCGCGAGGGTCCGGACGGGGCCCGCAAGGACCCTCCGAGGACGCTCCCAGCACGCCATGACGCAAGCCGCCGACAAGCCCGCCCAGAAGTCCCCGAACGCGCCGACCGACGAGACCGTGCTGTCGGTAAAGCATTACACCGACCGCATGTTCGCCTTCCGGATCACGCGGCCCGGCGCCTTCCGCTTCCGCTCGGGCGAGTTCGTGATGATCGGCCTCGAAGGCCCCACCGGAAAGCCGCTCCTGCGCGCCTACTCCATCGCCAGCCCGAGCTGGGACGAGGAACTGGAATTCTTCTCCATCAAGGTCCCCGACGGCCCACTCACCTCGAAGCTCCAGTCGATCCAGCCGGGCGACACCGTCCTTCTCGGCCGCAAGTCGACCGGCACGCTGGTCCACGACGCGCTCACCCCCGGCAAGCGCCTCTACCTCTTCTCAACCGGCACCGGCATCGCCCCCTTCGCCTCGATCATCCGCGACCCCGATACCTATGAACGTTTCGAGCAGGTCATCCTCACCCACACCTGCCGCGAAGTCGGCGAGCTGAAGTATGGCCAGGAGCTGGTCGCCGCACTACCCGACGATCCGCTGGTCGGCGAGCACGCCCACCGCCTCGTCCACTACACCACCGTCACGCGCGAGCCATGGCACAACCAGAAGCGCATCACGACGTGCATGGAAGACGGCCAGCTCTATTCCGACCTTGGCGTCCCACCCCTAGACCCGGCCGTCGACCGCGTCATGGTCTGCGGCTCGATGGACATGATCAACGACATCAAGGCCCTCACCGAAAACGCCGGCTTCAAGGAAGGCTCGAACGCGCATCCGGCGGAGTTCGTCATCGAGAAGGCGTTTGTGGGTTAGGCCTCCACCTTCACCCCGCCATACACAAACTCCGCCCCATCAAGGTCGATCTTCGGCAGCTCGTCCTTCTCGCCCCAGTAGTCCTGCGTGTGGCTCCAGTCGCGCGTGTCCCCGCGCCTGGGCAGCAGGTGCATGCCGCGCATGATGTAGCCCGGGTTGAAGTCCTCCGGATCGATCCAGCTCGACAGCTTCATGTCCTTCAGTGAATCCGGGACCGCGACTTCGACGCGCGAGGCCCCCTTGGCCTTCATGTGCTTCAGCAGCCGCACGATGAAGTCCGCCATGATGTCCACGCGCAGTGTCCAGCTCGCGCGGAAATAGCCGAACACCCAAGCCATGTTCGGTACGCCCGTGAACATCATGCCGCGATACGTGACTGTGTCGCCGAACTTCAGCGGCTTGCCGTCGATCTGGAAATCGATGTCGCCCAGCGGCAGCAGGTCGAACCCCGTCGCCGTCACGATGATGTCCGCCTCCAGCTCCTTGCCAGACTTCAACAGGATGCCCTTCTCGGTGAACCGCTCGATCTCGTCCGTAACCACCGACGCCTTGCCCGACGCAATGCCCTGGAACAGGTCGCCGTCGGGGATGAAGGCGACGCGCTGCCGCCACGGCCGATAGCTCGGCGTGAAGTGTGTTGCGATGTCGTAGTCCTCCCCGAGGAACAGCTTCACCGCACCCAGCAGCTCCGCCTTTACCGCCTCCGGCTCTTCGCGCGCACGCCTGGTGAAGTCGTCCTGCATCTTCAGGATCTGCCGCCGCGTGATCTCGTGGACCCAGTCCTCCGGCACATCCAGCGCCCGAAGCTGCTCGGCAATCTCGATCGCATTGCGTCCCGGAATGAACCAGGTCGGCGACCGCTGCAGCATCGTCACATGCGCCGTGTCGTTCGCCACCGCCGGCACCAGCGTCGCCGCCGTCGCGCCCGAGCCGATGACGATCATCCGCTTGCCCTTGTAGTCGAGATCGGTTGGCCATGTCTGGGGATGGACGATCGTTCCCTTGAACGTCTCCATCCCCGCCCATTCCGGCGTGTAGCCCTTCTCGTGCCGATAATAGCCTTGGCACATCCACAGGAAGCCGCACGTGATCGTCAGCGTCGCACCGTCAGACTTGCGCTGCACCTCCAGCGTCCACAGGTTCGTCTTGCCCGACCACGCGGCGCGACGGATCGTATGTCCAAATCGGATATGTTTCCCGAGATCATTCTCGGAAATAACCTCGCCCATGTATTTCAGGATCTCGGACGCCGCCGCGATCGGCGGGCCCACCCACGGCTTGAAGCGATAGCCGAACGTGTGCAGGTCGCTGTCCGACCGGATGCCCGGATACTTGTGCGTGATCCACGTGCCGCCGAACGTCTCCTGCGTCTCCAGCGCGACGAAGCTTGTCCCCGGCAGCTGCGTCTTCAGGTGATAGGCCGCCCCCACGCCCGATATCCCGGCCCCGACGATCAGAACGTCGAAATGTTCAACCTTCGAAGGCTTCTTCGCTGCAGCTACGGTCATGGCTCGGTCCTGATGCTCGGCGTCTCGCCAATCACACCAGAGCGCGCGCCCGGACGCCATCCCTTGCGCAGCGTCAAATGCAGATCATTCCGGGGCATGCGCCCATCTTGCGCCTTCACCCCCGACGCGAAATGCGCGATCTAGTCCGCCTGGGGCGCGCGAGACGCCCTGACGGGAGCCGCCTGATGTCCGAATCCGCTGTCTATCCAGTCCCGCCCGACTTCGCGGCCAAGGCCCATGTGAACGCCGAAAAGTACGCGTCGATGTATGCCGCCTCCATTGCCGACCCGGAAGCCTTCTGGCGCGAGCACGGCAAGCGCCTCCGGTGGATGCGGCCCTATACCAAGGTCAAGAACGTCAACTGGGACATCTCGAAGACCAACGACCCCAGCGACCTCCACGTCAAATGGTTCGAGGACGGTACGCTCAACGTCTCGGTCAACTGCATCGACCGCCACCTGCCCCACAAGGCCGACACCACCGCCTTCATCTTCGAGGGCGATGACCCGTCCGTCTCCCGGCACATCACCTATGCCGAGCTCTATTCCGAGGTCTGCCGCTTCGCCAACGTGCTGAAGACCCAAGGCGTCAAAAAGGGCGACCGCGTCACGATCTACATGCCGATGATCCCGGAAGCGGCCTACGCGATGCTCGCCTGCGCCCGCATCGGCGCCATCCACTCCGTCGTCTTCGGCGGTTTCTCCCCTGAAGCACTCGCCGGCCGGGTCGAGGATTGCACCTCCACCTGCATCATCACCGCCGACGAAGGCGTGCGCGGCGGCAAACCGATCCCGCTGAAAGCCAATGTCGATGAAGCGCTCGACAAGCTCGGGGCACAGTCGACAGTCAAGTCCGTGATCGTGGTCAAGCGCACGGGCGGCGACATCAAGCTCCAGCACGGCCGCGACCACTACTACTCCGTCCTCGCCAAGAACGAGATCGACGACTGCGAGCCGGAGGAGATGAGTGCTGAGGATCCGCTCTTCATCCTCTACACCTCTGGCTCGACCGGAAAGCCGAAAGGCGTGCTCCATACCACCGGCGGCTATCTCGTCTGGGCCTCGATGACCCACGAGATCGTCTTCGACTACAAGCCCGGCGACGTCTTCTGGTGCACCGCCGATGTCGGCTGGGTCACCGGTCATTCCTACGTCGTCTATGGCCC
>CAIKXW010000241.1 GCA_903831485.1 uncultured Alphaproteobacteria bacterium
CCGACATGCCTGACATCGACGTCGCGCCCGACGACGATCTCCACATGCTCTTCACCTCGGGCTCCACCGGCAATCCGAAAGGCGCCGTCTCCACCCATCGTAACGCGATCCACGCGCTGCTCTCCTGGGAGCTCGACCTGCTCGCAGCCTTTGAGATCGGGCTTCTTGCCCGTCCGCCGGAAAATCCGCCGCAATCCACCATGCTCCTGGCGATTCCGCTCTTCCACGTCACCGGCCTTCTCGCCTGCACGCTGTCCGGCTACCGGTACCAGCGCCGCCTGGTCATGATGTACAAGTGGGACGTCGAGAAAGGCGCCGACATCATCGAGCGTGAAGGCGTCACGCACATGACCGCGACCCCCGCCATCACCGGCGACCTCGTCGCCTTCTCGCGCCGCACGGGCCGCAAATTCCCGAGCCTGGTCACCATCGGCGGCGGCGGCGCCTCCCGCGCGCCCGAACAAGTCCGCGCCATCGATAGCGTCTTCGAGAAAGCCTTCCCCGGCACAGGCTGGGGCATGACCGAAACCAACGCCATCGGCGTCGGCATTGCGGCGGGCGACTACCTCCGCAAGCCCGAAAGCTCCGGCCGCGTCTCCGCCGTGCTCGACATCCGCGTTGTGGACGAGACCAACACGCCCGTCCCCACGGGGACGCGCGGCGAACTCCAGATCCGCGGCGCATCAATCATGCGCGGCTACTACCAGAACCCGAAAGCGAACGCCGAGAACTTCGTCGACGGCGACTGGTTCAAGACGGGCGACGTCGCCATCATCGATGACGAAGGCTTCGTCTTCATCGTCGACCGCATCAAGGACCTCGTCATCCGCGGCGGCGAGAACATCGGTTGCGGCGCCGTGGAGTACGCGCTGCAGGAACACCCGTGTGTCGAAGAAGCCTGCGTCTACGGCGTGCCTGATGAGCGTCTGGGCGAGGAAGTCGCCGCTACGCTCTACATCAGCAAGCCCGTCTCGGAGCCCGAGCTGCGCGCCTTCCTCGAAACCCGCCTCGCGAAATTCCAGATCCCGCGCTACGTCCGCTTCACAACAGAACCGCTCCCCCGCGGCGCTACGGGCAAGATCCTCAAGAAAGACATTCGCGCGCAGGCGGCGAAGGAGCTCAGCTGATATCGGGCCCGCCGGGCCCCTGCTCAGGATGAGCGCTTGGGCGCGCTGCAAGACAAGCGCTCATGACGAACAGCGACCGAAGGGAGCGTCCGTCCAAACACGAGCTCGGGCTCACAGACCGCGCAACGACCTCAAACCGTCCCCTCGGGCTTCTTGCCCGCCTTCCTAGCAGCCGACTTCTCGGCCCGGAACGCCTTCGCCCACCCGTCCTTGTTCGCCTGCCGCCCGCGCGCAACCGCGAGTGCATCGGCGGGCACGTTCTCCGTCACGACGGAGCCCGACCCGACATACCCGCCCGCGCCAATCGTCACTGGCGCCACCAGCGACGAGTTCGAGCCCACAAACGCCCCCTCGCCCACCACCGTGCGATACTTGAAGAACCCGTCATAATTGCAGAAGATGGTCCCCGCACCGATGTTCGCGCCCGCGCCGACTTCGCCATCGCCCAGATACGACAGATGGTTCGCCTTGGCGCCGTCGCCGACCGTCACATTCTTCACCTCGACGAAATTGCCGATGTGCGCGTCCTTCCCGATGACGGCGCCCGGACGCAGCCGCGCATACGGCCCCACCAGCGCGCCCGCGCCCACCTTGGCGCCCTCGAGATGCGAGAACGCGCGGATCACCGCGCCGTTCTCAACGCTCACACCCGTCGCAAAAACTACGTTCGGCTCGATCGTCACGCCCGCCGCGATCTTCGTGTCGTGAGAAAAGAACACCGTCTCCGGCGCAGGAATGGTGACGCCCGCCACCAGCATCCGCTCCCGCACGCCGTCCTGGAACACACGCTCCACCTGCGCCAACTCCCCCTGGCTGTTGACGCCCTGCACGTCGCGCTCCTCGCACAGCGCCACAGCCGCTTGTCGGCCACGCCCGCGCGCCAGCCCCACGAGGTCGGTGAGGTAGTATTCGCCCTTCGCATTGTCGTTCTTCACTTCAGCCAGAAGCTCGAACATCAGCTTCACCGGCGCCGCCATCACGCCCGAATTGGCCAGCGCGATCTTCAGCTGATCCTCGCTCGCATCATTCGCCTCGACGATCGCCTCCAGCGCGCCACTGCCCGTCGTCACCAGCCGCCCATACCTGTTCGGCAGCCTGGCCTCGAAGCCAAGCACGCACACGCTCGCCCCCTTGCCGAGCTCCGCAAAGGCCCGCTCACCCGCCTCCACCGGAATGAGCGGCGTATCAGCGTACAGAACGATCGCCTCGCCCTCCGCCCCGCTCAGCGCCGCCCGCGCCGCGTCGACGGCGTTCGCCGTCCCCAGCTGCTCGCGCTGCACGACGACATTCTCCGCCCCCACAAGCTTCGCCGCCGCCTCGCTCAATTGCGGCATGTCCGGCCCGACCACCACGACCGACCGCTTGCACCCCAGCTCTCTCGCCAGCGCCACGCTCCAGGCCAGCATCGACCGCCCGCCGATCTCGTGCAGCACCTTGGGGCGCGGCGATTTCATCCGCGTGCCCTTGCCCGCTGCCAGGATGATTGCGAAACGGTCGGCCATGGCCTGTCCTTCAGGGTCGAATCCAGTCGCCCCTGAGTATCATGACCAGCTTATCCGGCTACACCATCGCCTTCGACCTCGACGGCACGCTGATCGAGACGGTGGGCGACATCCACGCCGCCCTGAATCACGTGCTGACGGCAGAGGGCCTGCCGCCGGCTACACACGATGACATCCGTAACTTCGTCGGCCAGGGCGCCCGCGCCCTCATCATCCGCTGTTGCGCCGTCCACGGCATCCACCACGACGACGCCCGGCTCGACCAGCTGACCGAGGCCTACATCGCCGCCTACGCCAAGGACATTGCGCGCTACTCCCACCCCTATCCCGGGCTCGTCGATGCCCTGGATGCCCTGCAGGCCGCCGGCGCCACGCTCTGCGTCTGCACCAACAAGCGCACCGACCTCTCTGTCCAGCTCCTCAGAACGCTGGGCCTCGCCCAACGCTTCGCCGCTATCGTCGGGGCGGATCAGGTCAGTAACCGCAAGCCTCACCCCGAACATTACCTTCACGCCATCCGCGCGGCGCAAGGCGATCCGGCGCGCTCGGCCATGGTCGGCGATTCGATCAACGACGTGCTGTCGGCCAAGGCCGCCGGCGCCCCGGTCGTTGTCTACGCCTACGGCTACACGGACACGGCG
>CAIKXW010000242.1 GCA_903831485.1 uncultured Alphaproteobacteria bacterium
CGCCATCTCCTCCTCGATCAGCGCCAGCGTGTTCTTCGCCGCAGCGCTCTTGGCATGCTTCACGTCGCGCGAAATCCTTGTGTTCGACTGCTGGTAGGCGCGCAGCTGGAAGTCGGTCATTTCCGGCAGCCGCTTGCTCAACGCTGCATCGTCCCCACTTGCAGCAGCCTTCGCAGCAACCGGCTTCGCCGCAGGCGCTTCGTCCTCGATGTCATTCACCTGCTTCGACCGGGCAGCCTTCGGCGCCTTGGCGGTCTTTTCAGCCCTGGGTCCTTTGCCTGCCTTGGGAGTCCTGGGCGAAATGCTCATCTGCGGGCGCCTTTCTGGCTGCTTGCCTGGCTCAGATGGCGGGGCGCGCGCACGGGTCAAGTCCCGCAGACACGCCGCCAGAGCCGGAAGCCGCGCCCGTTCCGAATCTCACCGGTTTGAGCTGCTAAGAAACAATCGCACGCCGCCTCCGCCAGCACAATGTGCGCTGCGACCGCCCGCCGCGCCCCCTCCCGCCGAACGTTACAGTTTGCAGCGCAAGGTGATTTGCCCAAGACCTGGCTGAAAGGCATCCCTGCCGCCTCCCAAAGCAAGCGTGAGTGCGTCCCCATGAACTTCATCGACCTGGCTGCCCAGCGCCAGCGCATCGCCCCTGAGATCGACGCCGCCATCGCCCGCGTCCTCTCCACGTGCGGCTTCATCATGGGCCCCGAGGTCACCGGCTTCGAGAAGTCACTCGCCGCCTTCTGCGGCGCAAAGCATGCGCTCGCCTGCGCCAACGGAACTGATGCGCTGCTCATCCCGCTGCGCGCCTGGGATATCGGACCGGGCGATGCTGTGTTCGTACCGAGCTTCACCTTCGTCGCCAGCGCCGAAGTGGCCTCGCTCGTCGGCGCAAGCCCCGTCTTCGTCGATGTCCTGCCCGACACCTACAACATGGACCCCGCCAGCCTTGAAGCCGCGATCGATGCAGTGAAAGCCGCCGGAAAGCTCACGCCGCGCGCCATCATCGCCGTCGACCTCTTCGGCCAGCCCGCCGACTACCCCGCCATCTCCGCCATCGCGAAGCGCCATGGCCTCAAGCTGGTCGCCGACCAGGCGCAGGGCTTCGGCTGCACCCTCAACGGACGCCAGCCGCTCGAATGGGCAGATGTCGCAACCGCGTCCTTCTTCCCCGCCAAGCCGCTCGGCTGCTATGGCGACGGCGGCGCGGTTCTGACCAACGATGACCAGCTCGCCGGTCTCGTTGATTCGATCCGCATCCACGGCAAGGCCAGCGCCGAAGACATGGCCGCCAAGAAATACGACAACGATCCGCGCTATCTCAACATGCGCATCGGCGTGAACTCGCGCCTCGATGCGATGCAGGCGGCAATCCTCTCCGAGAAGCTCAAAATCTATCCCGACGAACTGCAGAAGCGCGACGCGATCGCCCAGCGCTACAACGCCGGCCTCGAAGGCCATGTCCGCCGCGTCCCCACCGTCATCGCGGGCGGCTTCTCGAACTGGGCGCAATACACGATCGAACACGACAACCGCGACGGCCTGATCGCCCATCTCAAGACGCAGGGCGTCCCCACCGCGATCTACTACCCGATCCCGATCCACATGCAGGACGTCTACGCCGTCTATCCGAAAGACCCCGGCGGCCTTCCCGTGACGGAAGACATCCGCAACCGCGTCATGTCGCTACCGATGCACCCCTACCTGTCGGACGCCGACCAGAACAAGGTGATCGACGCCATCCGCGGCTTCAACGGCTGACGGTTGCGCGGCATTCCGTTCCGCGCAATCTCGCACTAGAAGCATCCCATGCCGCTTCGCCTTGCCTTCATGGGTTCGCCCGATTTCGCCGTGCCGACGCTGGAGGCGATCATCGCCGCCGGCCACGAGGTCGCCTGCGTCTACTCCCAGCCTCCGCGACCCGCCGGCCGCGGCAAGCAGCTCACGCAGACCGCCGTGCACGCCGCAGCAGCGCGTCACGGCCTCGACGTCCGCACGCCGCTCAACTTCAAGGCCCAGGAAGACAAGGACGCCTTCGCCGCCCTCAACCTCGATGTCGCCGTCGTCGTCGCCTACGGCCTCCTCCTGCCGCGCGCCATCCTCGACGCCCCGCGCCTCGGCTGCTTCAACCTTCACGGCTCCATCCTGCCGCGCTGGCGCGGCGCAGCCCCCATCCACCGCGCCGTGATGGCGGGCGACACCATCACAGGGGTGCAGGTGATGAAGATGGAAGCTGGCCTCGACACCGGCCCGGTCATGCTCACCGCCACCACGCCCATCAGCGAATCCGACACGACCGGCGACGTTCACGACCGCCTCTCACAGCTCGGCGCCGCGCTTATGGTCGAAGGCATAGCCCGCCTCGAACGCGGCGATGCACCGCTCACGACGCAGGCCGAGGAGGGCGCGACCTACGCCTCGAAGATCAATACTGCGGAAGCCCGCATCGACTGGACACGCCCCGCCGCCGAAGTCGCCGCCCATATCCGCGGCCTCTCGCCTTTCCCCGGGGCCTGGTTCGAACACGAAGGCGAGCGCATCAGGGTTCTCCATGCCCTCGCCGACGCAGGGCAGGGCGAACCGGGAACCGTCCTCGACGACATGCTTAAGGTCGCCTGCGGCGCCGGCGCCGTGCGGCTCACCCGCCTGCAGCGCGCCGGCAGGGGCAAGGTCACAGCCGATGAGTTCCAGCGCGGCGCCCGAATCGCAAAGGGCGTCCAGCTCACGTCAGGAGACAAGCCATGATGGACAAACCCGTCATCCGCGTCGCCCTTCAGTCCGACAAGCCTGCCATTCAGGAGCTCAATATCCGCGCCTTCGGCAAGGAAGACGAAGCGCGCATCATCCGCCAGCTCGAAGCCGATGGCGACGTCATCATCCAGCTCGTCGCCGAGATGGAGGACCGCATCGTCGGCCACATTCTTTTCTATTCACTTGGCGTACGCGGCAGGCTGGGGTGCGCAGGCCTCGGTCCCATGAGCGTCGACCCATGGGTGCAGAAGGAAGGCGTCGGCAAGCAACTCGTCACGCAGGGCCTCGCCATGCTGCGCGAAGCGGGCTGCTCGATCGTCTTCGTGCTGGGGCATGAATGGTACTATCCGAAGTTCGGCTTCAACCTCGAAGCAACCGAACCCTTCCAGTCGGCCTACAAGGGCCCGCACTTCTTCGCTGTGCGCCTGCGCGGCGGCCCGCCCATGTCGGGCGAGCTGATGTTCCCCGCCGCCTTCGGCGCGTGATGTCACGCTACAAGCTCACCATCGAATACGACGGCGCAAGGTACGCCGGCTGGCAACGGCAGGACAACGCCCGCACCGTGCAGCAGGCGCTGGAAGAAGCCGCGCTCGCGCTCAACGGCGAGCCCACCGTCGTCACCGGCGCGGGGCGCACCGACTCCGGCGTCCACGCTCTCGGGCAGGTCGCGCACGTCGATCTCCTGAAGCCGCTCCCCGCCGGAAAGGTGCGCGATGCGCTCAACGCCCATCTCCGCCCGCACCCTATCGCCGTCCTTGAATCCGAGGAC
>CAIKXW010000243.1 GCA_903831485.1 uncultured Alphaproteobacteria bacterium
AGCCCGCGCTTCTTCGCTTCCGACGCGCGCATGAGAACCAGAGCGGCGGCGCCATCCGAAATGCCGGACGCGTTCGCCGCAGTCACCGTACCGTCCTTCGAGAAGGCGGGACGCAGGGTCGGAATCTTTTCCGGCATCGCCTGGCGCGGCAGTTCGTCCGTGTCGATCGTGACGTCGCCCTTCTTGCCCTTCACTACGACCGGCGTGATCTCGCGCTTGAAGCGGCCTTCCTTCGTGGCGCTCTGCGCGCGGCTCAGCGTCTCAAGCGCGTAGGCATCCTGCTGTTCGCGCGTGAACTGGTACTCCTTGGCGATCATGTCGGCATAGTTGCCCATCGCGCCGCCGCCGTAGGCGTCCTCGAGGCCATCCGTCGCCATATGATCGCGCAGGCTGGCCGCGCCATACTTGTGGCCCTTGCGAAGGTCAACGAGGTGCGGCGCGTTCGTCATGCTCTCCATGCCGCCCGCCACGACAACCGTCGCCTCACCGGCCAACAGCGCATTGCGGCCCATCACGGCCGCCTGCATGCCAGAGCCGCACATCTTGTTGACCGTCGTCGCTTCGGCGCCTTTCGGGAGGCCCGACTTGATGCCGGCCTGGCGCGCGGGCGCCTGACCCTGTCCGGCAGGCAGGCAGTTACCCATATAGACCAGTTCGACGTCTTCTCCCTTGATCCCGGCCTCGGCGACGGCGCCCTTGATGGCCAAGGCGCCCAGCTCGTTGGCCGAGAAGCCGGCCAGCTCGCCCAGCATCGCGCCCATTGGCGTGCGCGACATGCCGACGATGACCACGGGATCCGATGCGCTCATGGGGCAAATCCTTCCTGATGTTATGTGCGGCGCACAATCTTCCTCCGCCCCCGCCGCGTCAAGCTGCCGTCAGGGACGGTTTGGCGGCCCATCTGCGGAACGAGGTACGGCCCTGCCCGTTGGGCAACTGGAGCCCTCTTTCCAGGAGAATCGGATGACTGGCGTATCAATCGAACACAATGCGTGGGTCATGGTCGGCGATGGCGAAAAGGCGCTGTTCTTCCGCAACGAAGGCGACGCCACAAACCCCGACCTCCAGATCATCGAAGTGATGGAGCAGGACAACCCGCGTACCGGCGAACAGGGCACGGACCGCCCCGGCCGGACATACTCCTCCATGGGCACACACCGCAGCGCCATGCAGGAAACGAACTGGCACAAGCTGGAGAAGCACCGCTTCGCCAAGCAGATCGCCGACGTGCTCTACACGGCGGCGCACCGTGGCGACTACGCGCAACTCGTGATCGCCGCCCCGCCCATGATCATGGGCGACCTGCGCAAGGCCATGCACAAGGAAGTCTCCGACAAGGTTGTCGCGGAAATTTCGAAAGACCTCACCAACATGCCGCCGCTGGAGATCGAGCGGAACATTATCGGAAAACCCGGGAAGGAGCTGAACTGATGTCGCGCGAGCAACACCACGCCGAAGACGTGCGCCCGATCGACTTCGAGATAGGGGGCGATGACGACATGCCAGGCATTTCGCAGGAGCTGACAACCGATGATATCGACGACGTCGCGTTCGATACGACCATAGGCGTCGCGGATCGCCGCGAGCAGTTGATGGGTCTGCTGGCCGAAATCCGCACTCGCCGTGC
>CAIKXW010000244.1 GCA_903831485.1 uncultured Alphaproteobacteria bacterium
AAGCCCTCCTCAATATTGTTGTCGGCATCGAGAAACTGCAGGAGCCCGCCATAATCAGGACGCCAGTTCTTCGCAAAACTCATCACGTAAGCGACCAGCCGGCCCTTGCGGGGATCATAATCATTATGCAGCGTCAGGAAGTCGCCCGGCGCATAGAGCGTCGCCTGTGCGTCAGCCCGAACGATCTGCCGGAGACCTGTGATCGCGCGGATCCGGTCAAGCATCGGTTGTGAGTTGAGAAGCTCAAAAACGGCATGCAGCATCAGATGGGGGTTCTTGCGCTGCAGATACGCATCGACCATCGGATAGCAGCGATAGCGATACCGGAAGGCCTGGCCGGCCTGACGCTCGATGCGTTCATGCAGGGCGACAACATCTCCCGCCGCCAGGCTTGCCAGTCGCGCAGGGTCGATCTGCTGAGGACCCGTCTCATCATGATAGGCCAGCCCCCATGGCGTCTCCGAAGCCAGACAGGCGTGCAGGCGCTCGGCGTCTGCGGGCGCGAGGGGGTTGGCGATCACGAGCCGCCCGCGTGTCGCAAAGCTGCGGCCGAGCCCGGCAATGTCCAGACCGGGATTTATCTCCATCGGGGCTCTCTTCTGCTGAGGGCGATGATCCGGAAGGGCAGCGGCGCCCGCTCAGTTCTCGCCGCTCAGCCGTACGCGGATGCCCTTGCCGCCGCGGGGGGAGCCCATAAGGAAGCTGCCGAATGAGGCGCTCTTGATGGAGACCTCATCGCCCGCCCGAACATTGCGCACAGCCTCGGCCTTGACCTGTGTCCACACCTGGCCATTGCTCATGTAGAAACTTGAACGGCCGCTGCTGTGCGACACGATCCTCTCGATGGTCGCTGTTACGCGATAAGGCTCAGCATCCTGCATGTTCCCACGCATTGGAGGCGCGACGACGCCCGCCCGCCTATCCCCGGCCGTGGCCGCTGACCCCTCACCCGACCGCGGAGTAACCGCACCTGTTCCCTCAGCCGTGCGCCGGGCGCCCAGGGTTGCAGCCGCCGCATCATAACAGGCCAGCCTCTGTGCTTCCGAAGGGGTGGCTAGGCACGTATTGATCCTCTCAAGCGCCGCCTGCGCCGCATCCCTCTCCTGCGCTCCGGACGGGCCGGACGAAGCGGCTGCGATGACGGCCGCCATGATCATGATGAAAGGTCGCATCGCCGGGTCTCCGAGTCTGTCCAGATTAAGCCTGTCTCGATTGAGCATGGCCGCTACGCTCGGTTGCGCAGGGCTGAGACAAGCCGCAGTGCAACGCTCCCGCAGTCTGCCATTCACATGCGCCCGTTCGCAACAGGCCCGGTCCGCGCGAACGGCCCGGCGGCCACCATGCCGGTCCTGGCGATAGCCTGAGTGGGCAGCCTGAGGGGCCACGTTGCCAAGGACGCCTCTAAGGTCGGCTCGGGTCAGTCCGGGCGCCGGGGCCCTGCGCGGCGGCGCGCTCAGGGAGCGACCGGAGGCTCGGATGGTGCGGACGGATCATCACAGCTGCGCGATGGACGCTTGCAGCCCGATCAACCCGCGCGCGCCTATCTCGCGGTGATTGCACGTGACCCAGAACATGTGCGCAGGGCGCTGCAGCGTTGGTCGGTGTGACGGAACAAGCGGGACATCAGGCCGAGGCCTTGACTTGTCACACCGCGGGCAGAGCCGCGGCCACCTGGCGTGGCTCATGGTGAGCGGTCACGCCTATGACTGCAATACCCTCCGACTACAGACAGTCATGGCTCACATTACCTACGGCCGCACAGGGCCCGATAGATGCCGTTCGTGAGTTCGGTGATGCCCGAAAATCCTGGGGCAGGTCAGCGCGGTTCAGGGCGGGCTGGTCTTGAAAACACGACAGGTTCCTCTGGTGGGATCGCGCGCTTTTTCAGCGCTGCGCCGATTGTGGTTGTGGCGCCAACCTGGACGCGCCGCCAATC
>CAIKXW010000245.1 GCA_903831485.1 uncultured Alphaproteobacteria bacterium
CTGTTCGCCTACGCCGCCGACGTCCAGGGCTCGGAAGTCTACACGATCTACATCAAGGACCTCGGCGCCGGCGAGGTGTTGCCGAGCCCGATCACGGACGGCTACGGCGGCTTCACCTTCTCGCCCGACAGCGCCTATCTCTTCTGGGTCTGGCGCGAGCAGAACGGTCGTCCCGCGAAAATCTTCCGCCGCCCCGTGCGCGGCGCCGCGGCCGACGACGTGATGGTCTACGAGGAAAAGGACATCGGCAAATTCCTCGATGTCGGCGTCAGCGAATCCGGCGCCTTCATCATGATCTATGCCGGGGACGGGGAGACCAGCGAGTTCCACACCATCCCCGCAAGCGCGCCCACGTCCGCGCCAACGCTGTTCGCCGAACGCAAGACCGGCGAGCTATACACGCCCGTCCATTTCGATGGGCGCTGGTATATTGTCACCAATGCCGATGGCGCGGTCGACATGAAGATCATGACCGCCCCCCTCACCAACACCGCCCGCACCGCGTGGCAGGATTTCTCCCCGCACCAGCCTGGTCGCTACATCGAAGGCCTGCAGGCCTTCGCGAACCATCTCGTCCGCCTCGAACGCGCCAACGCCTTGCCGCGCATCGTCATCCGCGATCGCGCAACCGGCGCAGAGAAGACGATCGAACAGACCGAAGCCGCTTTCGCTCTTGGCGCAAGTCGCAGCTACGAGTTCGACACGCCCACCCTTCGCTACACCTACCAATCGCCCACCACACCGACGCAGACCATTGACTACAACATGGTGACAGGCGCCTCCGTCGTGGTGAAGACCCAGGAAGTGCCCTCGGGCCACGATCCGGCGAAGTACAGGGTCGAACGCTTTTCCGCGAAGTCGGACGATGGCGCCGAAGTGCCGGTCACCGTGCTGCGCCTTGCCGATGCAAAGCCCGATGGCTCGGCGCCTGTCCTCCTCTACGGCTACGGCTCCTATGGCTTGATCTCGGAATCGACCTTCGATGTTCGCCAGCTTTCGCTCGTCGACCGCGGCTGGATCTGGGCGACAGCCCACGTCCGCGGCGGCGCGGAGCGGGGCTGGGACTGGTTCGCGCAAGGTCGAAAAGACAAGAAGAAGAACTCCTTCTCCGACTTCATCACAGTCGCGCAGGATCTCGTGGCCAAGAAATACACATCGAACGGCAAGCTCGTTGGCCTTGGCCGTTCGGCCGGCGGTCTGCTGATGGGCGGCGTCATCATCACTGCGCCCGACGGCCTGTTTGGCGGCTATGTTGCCGGCGTGCCCTTTGTCGATGTGATCAACACGATGAGCGACACCGACCTGCCGCTCACGCCGACCGAATGGCCCGAATGGGGCAACCCGCTCACCGACGTCGCCGCCTACGACTACATGATGAGCTACAGCCCGTACGACAATCTCGCCGACAAGCCCTATCCGCCAATCCTGTGCACCGGCGGGCTCTCCGATCCGCGCGTCACCTACTGGGAGCCTGCCAAATTCGTCGCCCGCATCCGTGATCGTGCACCCAAGGCCGGCCCCTACCTTCTCAGCATCAACATGACCGCCGGTCACAGCGGCGGCGGCGGCCGCTTCGACCGCCTGAAGGACGATGCCCGCGACTTCGCCTTCGCCATGAAAGCGCTCGGCATGGAAGAAGCAGGCGGCGCCTTCTCCGTTTGATCGCTCTCATGTCCTCCCTCGCCGAAGGCGGGGAGGTGGGAGCGAAGCGGGGAGAGGGGGCCGCCTGCGTAGCGGGCGGAACAATCAACGCGCACCAGAACCGGCCGATTTTGGACAAAGCTCAATCCGGCTGCCTCGAACAATCTCAATCACTTGTACGGACGAAACCGGCCGGTTCGCGAGACGTGCGTCCCCCACCTCCGGACCTGTGAGATACTCCGCTCATCCATCACGCATGGAGGGCGGCCGTACACCGTTCAACGGCGCGGGATGGATGCAGGCGAGCGTGAAGAGCCTCTCGAGCCAACGACCTGAGGAGTTCTACCGGGGACTGGTCCTGAACAGACCAGCCCGCACGCCGGCAGCTTAATGGCGCCAAGCGTATGAAACAGGGCCGCCGTGCGCGCGCTGCCGTACAACACTCTGCCGGGGACGCGGGATCCGCGAACCTCTTGTCTAACGGTAGCTCCGCCACAGGCGTCGCCAGACCACGCGGGGCCTCCCGCGTCCCCGGGGCTCTCCATCTGTTCGGAGACCCAGAGCGACAGCATCCCCGATGGCCTACGCCAGTCCGAACCCGGACCCGCGTTCCGCCACACGCAACCGGCGCGTCGCGCCTGCGCGCACCTGCTCACAATTCTCGCCATACCAAGGCGAAATCCGCCAATCATACGGCGAATAAAGCCGCATCGACCCCGTGATGTTTAACGTGTAACCGAGAAAAGCGAATAAAATCAGATACCCGCGTGATTAACACAAGTTGGCACGCGGGCTGCAATCATGTCTTCAACGGCGAGGCCAACACAGAGTGGCGCAGCCGAAAAACAAGAAACGGAGACAGAAAATGAACGGTCTGATCAAACAAACGAAGCTCGACGCCATCAACCAGCTCGGCTCCCTCGCCATCGCCTTCTTCGGCGC
>CAIKXW010000246.1 GCA_903831485.1 uncultured Alphaproteobacteria bacterium
GCGCGTCCTCACGCTAGGACAACGTTTCCAACCCGCCCGCCATGGTCCTAGGGTGTCCGCAGACTCGATAAACGAGCACCTAGGGAGGGATGTTGGGCATGCGTACACAGCGAACGATCACAGCCGTCGCTTTCAGCGCGGCGCTTGTTCTGGCGCTTGGCGCCTGCGCCACCGAGCCGGCGTATGTCATTCCCGCCACCCCGGCCGAGCGGCTCGCGGCCATGCGGCCCGTGACGCAGCAGATGCTACAGAAGCCCTCGCCCGGCGACTGGATACAGCTGGGCCGCACCTATGACGGCCAGAACTACAGCCCCCTCACCACCATCACCCGCACCAATGTGAAAGACCTCGCGCCGGCGTGGCGCGCCAAGCTTGCGCCTGGCCTCAGCATGCCCAGCCTGCTCGTGCATGACGGCGTGATGTTCCTGCACACCGCGCCCGACACCATACTCGCGCTCGACGCCGTCACCGGACAAGAGATGTGGCGCCACACGCACCAGCCGGAAACCGGTTCGACGATGAAGATGGGCGTCGGCCTCGGCGGCGGGCATGTGTATGCGCCGACCTCCGACCTGCACGTCATCGCGCTCGACGCGCGCACCGGCGCAAAGACGTGGGACCACAAGATCGAGCTGAGCGCACCGGCCACAAGCCGCATGGTGTTCAACCTGCGTAGCGCCCCCTTGGTGGTCGGCGACAAGGTGATCCAGGCCGTGACCGCCAGCGCGGGGCCGGGTGGCGGCTTCATCGTGGCGCTCGACATCGCGACCGGCAAAGAGGTGTGGCGGTTCCACACGCTCGCGCGTCCCGGCGCGCCGGGCGGCAACACCTGGAACGACATCCCGCTGGAAAAGCGCACCGGCGGGTCGGTGTGGGACAAGGGCACGTATGACCCGGAGCTGAACCTTCTCTATTTCGGCGCCGGGCCGACCTATGACACCGCCGTGCTCGCGAAACGGTCGGAGCTTCCCGGCGTCACGAATGACGCGCTCTATACCAACGCCACGATGGCGCTCGATGCCGACACCGGCCAGCTCAAATGGCACTACCAGCACGTCTCCAACGACCAGTGGGATCTCGACTGGGCGTTCGAGCGAACGATCGCGACGGTCAAGGTCAATGGCCGCGACCGCAAGGTGGTGATGAATGTCGGCAAGATGGGCGTGCTCGATGCGCTCGACGCCGCAACAGGGGAGTACCTATTCTCGATCGATGCCGGCACGCAGAACATGATCACCGCGATCGATCCGAAGACCGGCAAGAAGACGATCGATCCGCAGCGCTATCCCGATCCGGCGCGGGATACGATCTACTGCCCGAGCCCGTCGGGCGCGCGCGCATGGCCGCCGACATCGTTCAGCCCGTCGACGGGGATGCTGTACCTGCCGCTGACCGAGTGGTGCGCGAAAATGGGCAATCAGGGCTCGGCCCTGCTGAGCGCGCCCGGCGCCAAGATATCCGAAGCCGATCACCCCGACGCGGTTGCGGACGGAAAGATGGGTCTGCTGCAGGCGATGGATGTCAGCGGCGGCAAGCGGGCCTGGCGCCGCGACCTGGAGTCGCCGATTTCCACGTCGGCGCTTTCGACAGCAGGCGGCGTCGTGTTCGTCGGCGACCTCGACCCCGCCCTGAAGGCGTTCGACGATCGCGACGGCACGCTGCTGTGGAGCGCCAGGCTGGATGGCAACCCGAACTCCATCCTGATGACCTATAGCGTCGGCGCGACCCAGTATGTCGCCGTCGTCACCGGCATGGGCAACTACCATATCGGAGCGATGGCGCCCCGCTACGACCGGTTCCGCGTCTCGCGCGGCCTCCCCGCCATGCCGAAACCCACCGCCGAGCCTGCCGTGCACGTGTTCGCGCTGGGCAGGTAGCACGGATCGCCCACCCCTTGGCGCCTACCCGCATCGGCGTAGGCTGCCCGAAAAGAGAGAGACGCCATGGCACACGCCTACGAAGACATCCTGTATTTCGCTGAAGACGGCGTCGCATGGGTCACGCTCAATCGGCCGGACAAGCTCAATGCATGGCGCGGCGAGATGGACCGCGACGTGCGTCATGCGATGCGCGTCGCCAGCGACGATGAGAGCGTCCGCGTGATCGTGCTCACCGGCGCGGGCAAGGGCTTCTGCGCCGGCGCCGACATGGGCATGCTGCAGACCATACAGTCCGGCGACGCCGCCACCTCCCGCGGCGCCGTCAACGCCGCCCAGCCCTGGGACGCCACCGCGGACAAGAATTTTCAAAAGCAGTACTCGTGGTTCCCCGCCGTCCCCAAGCCGATCATCGCGGCGATCAACGGCCCGGCCGCCGGCCTTGGCATGATCATGGCGCTCTATTGCGATATCCGCATCGCCAGCGACACGGCGAAGTTCACCACGGCCTTCGCGCGCCGGGGGCTCATCGCCGAACACGGAATCTCCTGGCTGCTGCCGCGGCTCATCGGGTTCAGCGCGGCGGCGGACCTGCTCTATTCATCGCGCGTGATCACGGCGGCGGAGGCGCTGCAGATGCGGCTGGTGAACAGGGTGATCCCGGCCGCCGATTTCGCCAGCGAGGTCGCCGCCTACGCCCGCATGCTCGCCCACGAAGTCTCGCCGCGCTCGCTCCGCGAGATGAAGCGCGAGATCTGGGCCGCGCAATTCCAGACCCTCGGCGACGCCATCGAAAGCGCCAACGCCGACATGGCCCCCAGCTTCAAGTCGGAAGATTTCAAGGAAGGGGTCGCGCACTTCGTGGAGAAGCGCCCGGCGAAGTTCACGGGGAGGTAGGGCTCGCGCCCTCGGGCGTCTGCGGGCGTGACTCGGTTGCTGGTGGACAGACCTCGTCGATCCGTGACCTCAGCGCATCGACGAGTGCGGTGTAGGCTGCCCCCGCCGAGCGGAATGCTGCGGGTCCGTTGGACAGCGTTTCGTTCAACGTTTCCTGCAGCGTCAGGCAGTCGTCCACCTTTGGCAGGACGCGGCGGATCGATTCTGCCGCGAGTCTGGTCGTGTACTGGAACAGGTCGCGTTCGCCTTGGGGACCGACCGCGACGTCGCGCAGCATCTCCAACAAGGCGACAGGAGAGGCGCTCACACGCGTTTCCGCAACTTCGATGAGACGCTCCTTGAGATCTCGCATTCCAGATGTGTTACGCAGTTCGAACATCAACACACGGATATCATCAAGCTCGATACGATGAGCGCGCGCTTCGTGTTCTACAAGCGCTTGCTCGATCGTGCGGAACAGCAGGAGTTCGTTGCGGTGTGTCGCCGCGATGTTCTGGGCCACCACAATCGCGGGATCGAGTGTCTGCCCGCGTTGCTGGAAAATCTGCGCAATGAATGCCTTCTGTGCGGGATCGTCATTGGAGCCAGCATATATCTGACGAAGTCGGGTAAGGTCGTAGCGGCGGAAATCAACGAGTTCGGTATCGGTCAAGCGAGACAGGTTGAACTTGTGTTCTGATCCATCAATGCGTGTCTCCCGTACCGCACGCGCTAGCGCGGTCTTTTCCACCAACTCGTCGAGCCGGTTGATCTGGCCCACAGCAAACAATGACTTCTGCTGGGAGTTGCGGCTAGCAATGCCGATGGCCTGAAGCAGAGATGCGATCAGGATGAGGTCAACAAGCGCGCGAGCGAGGAAGATCGCGTGCGCTCCATTGGGCCAGTAGGGTTGGATCGAGAGTTCGGTTGGACGCACCTGATAGATGTCCGCCCAGTCGATAATTGGCAGCGCTTTGGCAAGTTCAAAACCAAAGTATCCGAGCCACATCCCGAAATCGCCCGGCGTTGCGACGCGCGCCCCTTCATCGCCAAGCTGAAATATCTGCGTCACGCCTTGATCGGCCTGCATCCATGCGATTGGAAGCAGCACCAGCACGAAAATGAAGCCAAGCAGCGTTTCGTCCTTGAAGTCCTCGCGAAATCCCACACGCTGCGGAGCGAGCGGGCTGAAGCCGGTGATTGACGCCATGTCGCGATCTTCCTCGACCCAGGCCCACAGGCGTGAAAGCGAGAGAGCGACGACAAGGCCAATGACGACGGGCACGAGTCCCAACGGGGGCGGCAGGAACCATGCGAGCAGAGCAAGGCTGCCCAGCGTCAGGATCAGAATACCGTAGCGAGAGCGGGTCTTGTGATGGTCCGCCCCCGCGACATGCGCCCCGAGACGAACGAGCGCAGTGTCCAGAAGATCGTAGAAGTCCACCAAGAAGCGCATGCGCGGCGCAGCCCTGTTGAACGCCGTTGCTGTCGCACGCAGCGGCGGAAAGCGCGCAATCCAGTCGAGAAACACGATCGTCGCGAACAGCGCGACAACGCCTATGAAGAGGCCCTGCCCGATACTTGCAGCGAGCGAAATGCCTTTGCTTTGCATGCCAAGATAAACCGCGCCGCCGCCAATTCCGAAGAACAGGATGGTCGCGAGAATTGCGCCGAGCGACTCGGCGTTCCGATAGCTCTCGAGTCGCTCCTCGATGGCTTCGGCAGCCTCGGCCGCTGATGCGCCCTGCCGACGCGCTGCGTTCTCAGCAGCACGCCGATTGCGCGCACGATGGTGGGCGAAGAGCGCGGCGTTCCAGACGCGCGGAACGAAGGCCAGCGCGAGAAAGCCGAAGAACGCGACGCGCTCAGCCTGGTCCGCCAGCATGTTGCGGCCACTGAGGTTGTCAGCAATGGCAAGCGATGCGAGCACAACGAGGATCGCCGACGTAATCATCGGCATCAGCAAGCGAGGACCAGATGCGACGGTTTCCTCGCCATCAAGCGCGAAAAGCAGGATCGGCAGCCACAGTATGTTGGTCGCGGCGAGGAAGTACCAGCCAAGCTGTGTATTGATGAGGTTACCGGCGCCAACGACCGCCGTGGCGGCGAGCAGCACAAACGCGCTTGTCAGGCACCAGAGCGTCAGAAGCCCTGACCTCGTGCCAAAAACCCATGCGTTGATCTTTGGTTGCTCAGCAACGCCACCGATCATCGGTGGTTTGACACCCGCCCCGTCCGCCATACCCATCCCCAGGAGGCTTTTGCCTCTCTTTCCAGCGAGGGCACACTACGCTGGGCGCCTGGGAAAGTGCAACTAGCACAGGTTAGGGGTTAACCCCCGTCCCTCGCCTCCACCGCCGCGAATGCGCTCGACAGGCGGCGGTAGAAGTTGAGGCGGTCCATATCCTCGTTGGAGAGATACTCCTCGGCTTTCTTGGCGCCGGGAAGAGGTTCGGGCGTAATGCCGTCGTGGGCGACCTGCATCATGTTGGACCAGATGCGGGCCGACATTTCGCCGCCGGTGATGCGGGCCATCGGCGTGTCGTCGTCATTGCCGACCCAGACGCCGCCGACGAAGCGCGTGGTGTAGCCGAGGAACCAGGCGTCACGCCATGCCTGGCTGGTGCCGGTCTTGCCAGC
>CAIKXW010000247.1 GCA_903831485.1 uncultured Alphaproteobacteria bacterium
AAGGCGCGGATCACCGTGTCCGTGCACACGCCCCGATCGTCCGCCACATCGCCGCCGGGATAGGCCAGCTTCACATACGCGGGATCATAGACCTCGGCCTTGGTCGCGCGCAGCTCCGCACCGGCAGCAACCTTCATCGCAAACGAGAGCGCGGCGGCCCCCAGCGGCTGGGCCTGCGCAAACACGACCGGCGGCAGAAGCATCCCGCCCAGTCCCAGCAACACCAGCCTGCGGCCAACGCCAGACATGAAGACCCCCTTACACAGCGACCATGTCAGGGGGCCATATGATTGCGGCAGCGCGGCGACCGAAACCCGGCAGGGTTCGATCACAACTGCATCAGCTTTAATTCGGACCTATGCTAAACTGGCGGCTTCAGGCCCTTGCTGACCTTTATGTCGTGCAGATCGTTCGCAATCTTGAATATCGCAATATAGAGCTCACACATCAGTCGCCACAACACGACAGCGATGAGGCCGCCAATCGGCGCCATCACGAGCGCGCCAACCGCGCCGGTGAAGTTGTACTCCATCATACCGAACGCCTGGAGCATCGCGAGCAGCACGCCAAGGGCAATGCCGATCAGGCCAAGCCAATAAAGAATTTCGACGATCACAGTTCCGATGAGCTTGTCGAAGCTTGTGAAGCGATTCACAATTTCCATTGTTGGCCCCTTTGGTCCCACTGCTATTGCCCGTCGGCAGTGCACCCAAGTTATCGGTCTGCGTCAAGTCGCCGCTCCGGCCGACGGCTCGTGACTCACGTATTTCGGGCGGCCTGAGCCTCTAATTCGCCGCTCGGCGCACGCAGTTACCGAGTTCGCCGCCGCCCGCACGTCCACCCGGACACTCGGCGATGCCTTCCGATAACCTGCTTCGGCGCTGCCGCTGAGCGGCCGCCTTAACTCCGTCTAAACCGCTTTTTCGGGCCGAGTCACACCGCGCGTTAAGCTTGCTCGTGCATAAACGGCAAAACCAAAAACACGTCTATCGGTGGGTCCGCGTATGTTCCAGATCATCGGAGTGGTGGTCGTCTTCGTGATGGTGTTCGGCGGCTTCATGCTCGCCGGCGGCCATTTCGACGTGATCCTGAAGGCTGCGCCCTTCGAGATGATGATGATCGGCGGCGCCGCAGTCGGCGCCTTCCTGATCGGCAACTCGTTCAAGACCGTGATGGCCGCCATGGGCGGCTTCGGCAAGATCATGGGCGGCTGCAAGTGGAAGGCGAAGGACTATACAGACCTCCTCTCATTGCTGTTCATATTGACCAAGACAATGAAGACAAAAGGCGTGGTGGCGATCGAACAGCACATCGAGAACCCCAAGGACTCCACGATCTTCCAGAACTACCCGAAGATCCTGAAGGACCATTTCGCCACGGATCTCATCTGCGACACGCTGCGCATGATGACGATGAACCTCGAAGACCCGCACCAGGTTGAGGAAGTCATCGAAAAGCAGATCGAGAAACACCATCACGAGGCGCACAAGGCCTCCCACGCCCTGCAGAACATGGCCGACGCCCTGCCCGCGCTCGGCATCGTCGCGGCCGTGCTCGGCATCATCAAGACCATGGGCGCCATCTCGATGCCGCCCGAATATCTTGGATCGCTCATCGGTTCGGCGCTCGTCGGCACCTTCCTCGGCGTGTTTCTCGCCTACGGCTTCGTCGGTCCGTTCGCCGCCCGCATGGGGCAGGTGATCGACGAGGAGGGGCAGTTCTACAAAATCATCAAGGACGTGCTCGTCGCCCACCTGCACGGCAACGCCGCCCAGGTCTCCGTCGAGATCGGCCGCGGCCAGATCCCGAGCGAAAGCCAGCCCTCCTTCGCC
>CAIKXW010000248.1 GCA_903831485.1 uncultured Alphaproteobacteria bacterium
GCTTCAGACATTCGATCCCTCCCGACGAGCCTGTTCCGGCTCTAAGTATTCTGGGGTTTCCCATAGCCGAGTGGAGCGCCACGGCCTAGGGCCTTGCGGCGATTGGGTTATGCCGCAGGTGCGAACAGCGACCTTGATCTAATTCGCCCGGCAGAGCATCTAAGCCCCGCTCATCTCCCATCCGCAGGACGCCCCATGGCCGCCACTCACTACGTCTACCACCTCGACGGCCTGACCAAGATCTACCCGGGCGGGAAGAAGGTGTTCGAGAACATCCGGCTGCACTTCCTGCCCGACGCCAAGATCGGGATCGTGGGGGTGAACGGCTCGGGCAAGTCGACCCTGCTGCGGATCATGGCGGGCGAGGACACGGAAATCCTCGGCGAGGCCAAGGCCGCGGACGGGATCAAGATCGGCTACCTGCCGCAGGAGCCCAAGCTCGACCCGACCAAGAACGTGTTCGAGAACATCGCCGCCAAATGCCCCGAGAAGCAGATGGTCGACGACTTCAATGCGATCTCGATCAAGCTGGGCGAGGAATACACCGACGAACTGATGGAGGAGATGACCAAGCTCCAGGAAGAAATCGACGCGGCCAATGCCTGGGACATCGACGCCAAGATCGAGATGGCGATGGAAGCGCTGCGTTGCCCGCCGGGTGACGCGGATGTGACGACGCTCTCGGGGGGCGAGATTCGCCGGGCCGCCATCTGCGCGCTGCTGCTGTCGAAGCCCGACATGATCCTGATGGACGAACCGACCAACCACCTCGACGCGGAGTCGGTGGCGTGGCTGCAGAACTACCTGTCGAACTTCCCGGGCTGCGTCATTCTCGTGACCCACGACCGTTACTTTCTTGATCAGATCACGACCTGGATTCTCGAGCTCGATCGCGGGCAGGGGATTCCGTACGAGGGCAACTATTCCGTCTGGCTGGAGAAGAAGGCGAAGCGGATCGCGCAGGAATCGCGCGAGGAGGCTGGCCGCCAGAAGTCGATGGCGCGCGAACTGGAATGGGTGCGCTCGTCCGCCAAGGCGCGTCAGGCCAAGTCCAAGGCTCGTATGAACGCCTATGAGGAGAAAGCGGCGCAGGCCGAGCGCGAGAAGATCACGACGGCGCAGATCCGCATCCCCCCGGGGCCGCGTCTCGGTTCGGTAGTCATCGAGGCGGATCACCTCAACAAGGCGTTCGGCGACAAGCTGCTCATGGAAGACCTGTCGTTCAAGCTGCCGCCGGGCGGCATTGTCGGCGTCATTGGTCCCAACGGCGCGGGCAAGACCACGCTGTTCAAGATGATCACCGGGCGCGAGCAGCCGGATGGCGGCACCTTCAAGGTCGGCGAGACGGTGAAGCTCGGCTATATCGACCAGTCGCGCGACAGCCTGAACGACAAGAACAATGTCTGGCAGGAAATCTCGGGCGGCCTCGATATCATGGAGATCGGCGGCATCGAGCAGCCGAGCCGGGCCTATGTCGGCGCGTTCAACTTCAAGGGCGGCGATCAGCAGAAGAAAGTCGGCCAGCTCTCGGGCGGTGAGCGCAACCGCGTGCACCTCGCCAAGATGCTGAAGGAAGGTTCGAACCTGCTGCTGCTGGACGAACCGACCAACGATCTGGACGTGGAGACGCTGCAGGCGCTGGAGGCGGCGCTGGAGGATTTCCCCGGTTGCGCCGTCATCATCAGCCACGACCGCTGGTTCCTCGACCGCGTTGCGACGCACATCCTGGCGTTCGAGGGCGACAGCCATGTCGAATGGTTCGAGGGCGATTTCTCGAGCTATCTCGAGGACAAGAAGCGCCGTCTTGGAGCGGAAGCTGTCGAGCCGAAGCGGCCGACGTTCAAGAAGTTTGCGCGGTAGACCGGTTCACCCCGGCTTGCGAAACTTGTAGATGACCTGATCCGTCTTGCCCCGGATTTCGGGGCGCATCACCATGACCGTGTGATCATCGGCGGGCTTGCGTAGCGCATCGTGCTCGCCGTCAAACCGGAATCCCGCCGCCTCGATCTCGCGACGTAGGACAGCCGGATCGATGCGGTGGACCGTGTCGGGCGCGTTGGCGGTATCCGGGTTCGCGACGTGGTCGATGACGACGTAGATGCCGCCGGGCTTCAGCGCGTTGAACACTTTCGCATTCATCTGGTCGGCAAGTTCGGCGGGGAACTTGCGCTGGTGGAGGTCGTGGTAGTTCTGCGACGTGAAGACCATGTCGAGCGGTTCGGGGAAGGAGAGGTCGCTGAAGGCGGAACGCAGCGTGACGATCTCGTGCGGATAGGCCTTCGACAGGATGTCGAGAGA
>CAIKXW010000249.1 GCA_903831485.1 uncultured Alphaproteobacteria bacterium
CTCATTTTCAATGGCGCGCTGTGCGCGACGCCGTTCATGGCGGCGCACCTGATTTCGCAGGCCTATGGCGACAAGCGCCCCGCCTTCCAGACATCGCCGGAAGCCATCGTTGCGACGCGCCAGGCCATGGACGAGCGCTTCCAGAGCATTTCGCTGAGCGAGGACGCCGCCCCCCGCGATGTCTGGTCCGACCTGGTCCGCACCGCCCTCGAAGAGCGCGAGATCGCGCGGGTGCGTGGCCTCCTGCTGGGCGCGCCCGCCATGCTGGACGGCAAGGACGGCGAGGCCCTGCGCGCTCGGATCGCAGTGGCTGATGTCGCCGGGGATGACGCCATGCTGCAGGCCGCGCTCGCCTACCTGCCGGACGATGTTCAGGACGCATACGAGCGTCAAACCAAGTCGATTGTTTCCATGTTCAACGCGTCGGCTCCGGCTTCGGTCGTGGAAGCCGCCGGGCCTTCAGTGGCGGTAACGCGCTCGGCGGACGAGCCGCAGGTGAACGCGGCTGTCGCAACTGTTCTGATCGAGGACGAGATCGAACCGCGCGTCGCCACCAACCGGCTAGGCGACCTTCGCCAGCACACGCTTGCCGCCGTCGGCTGGGCCAATGACGACAATACGGACGTGCCTGCCTTCCTGCTTTCCGGCATCGGCCTGATCCTGGCGGACCCTGAAGCCCGCGAGGGCGCATCGGTCGCCATGTCGACCCTGCGCACCCGCACCCAGTCGCCCGTCCCCTTCAAGCTCTACCTGACCAAACGCATCGAGGAGATCGTGCCGGTGGCGGAGGTGAAGCGCCTGCTGAGCGCCGAGCTTGGCAATGAGCTGCGCTATACGTCCGACGCCCAGGCCGTGGTCGAGCGCGTTTTCCTGACCGCGATCGACCGGCAGAAGCTCGAGCCCCTGCTGGCCGAGTTCCGCATCCTGCGCGAGATCTCGCATGACACGTCGGTCGGGTCGGCCATTGCGATCGTGAGCCGCGTGCAGGATGGCGTCGACCTTCGCGCTGCCGGTCTCGTGGCCGCCGCCGGCGGCGACCGCGCCGTGGCGCTGGAGCATCTCGACGGCGACAACCTGCTGGAGACGGCTCGCACCGCGATCCCGATGACCAATGCGCTGAAGCTTCAGCTCGCCGGTATCGCGGCCTGCCTTGCGCTGCTGGCGTTTGTCGCGCTGACGACGTTCTGGAAATCGTTCACCCGCAACCGCCCCGTGCGGAAGAGCGCGGTGTATCTGATGGAAGAACATCCGGCCTGACGGGCGGGCTTCTGTTGAGTTGTAAGCGTTGAAGGAGACCCTCTCCTGTCGTCCCCCTTCCGGGGTAAGGAACCGCGCGTCGCGAACTTAGCCAACCTTCCTGCTCAGTGAGCGCGCTGTTATTGCGGCGCCGAGAGCAGCGCCGCGTGACCCATGGCGTCGGCGCCTTGCAGGCCGAACGCGCCAATCACCCCGACGATGATCATCTGCACGGCAAGCGCTGACAGGATGACGCCGAAGATGCGGGTGATGGCGCCGGCGATCTGGTCGCCCATGATGCGGATCAGCGGACCGGCGGCGAGGAAGATCAGGCCGGCGAGGACGAGGTTCGCAGCGATTGCGAAGGACACGATGCCGATGCCGACCGGGTCGGCGCCAGCATTCTGCATGTAGAGCATGGCGGTAGCGATCGAGCCCGGGCCTGCGATCATGGGGATGGCAAGGGGGAAGACGGAGACGTCGTCATGGCGGCCGTCGGCATCGTCCTCGGCTCCCTGCTCGGCCAGCACCTGGTCGGCGCGGTTCTTCTGGCGCGCCTGGCGCTTCTCGAACACCATTTCGAGGGCAATCAGGAACAGCAGCACGCCGCCAGCAACGCGGAAAGCATCAAGCGAGATGCCGAGTGCGCCCAGCAGCCAGGCGCCTGCGAAGGCGAAGAAGAAGAGGATCAGGCCCGCGACGAACACCGACTTGATCGCCATCTTGCGGGCATAGGCGGAGCCGCCCGGGGCGGTCAGCGAGGCGAAGATCGGGGCGACGCCCGGCGCGTCGATCAGCACGAAGAAGGTGACGAAAGCCGCCACCGCCTGCTCGATCTGGAGGGCGTTGAGCACCTGGGTTCAGTTCGGGCGCAGCAGCGCCAGCAGCGCCTGCGGCGCCGTGTTGGCGATGTTGACGGCCGAGGCGGACAGCTCCTGCTTGACCTGGAGCGCCTGGATCAGCGCGGATTCGGCGGCAAGGTCCGTATCGACCATGCGCCCGACGCCGGCGGCAAGCGCATCGGCGAGGCGGGCGACGAAGCCTTTCTGCGCCTCGATGCGGCGGCGCTCGGCTCCCATCGCGGCAAGCTCGTCGCCGAGATTGGTGATGGATTGGTCGATCAGCTTGTGGGTGTCGGCGGCGGATTGCGTGTTGTTGAGCGCCGTGGTGGACGGCATCGCGACGATGACGCCTCCCCCCGGCAGGAGGTTGCGGCCTTCGAGCGTGACGGTCTGGGTCGCCTCGGAATCGGCTATGAAGGACACGCCGTTGGGGTTCGACCCGTCCAGCACATTGGCGCCGTCGAACGAGGCGTTGCGGATGAAGGTCTGCAGCATCTTCATCTGCGTCTCGAACTGCTGTTGCAGGGCGACGCGCTGGTTGTCGTCGAGACCGTCGGTCATCGCCTGGGCGGCGGTGGTCTTCATCGCGCCGAGCTGCTTCATCGCCTGTTCGGCGCCGGCGATGGCGGTGTCGGAGATCGATTCAGCGCGGCTGAGGCTCAGCGTGACGGCGTTGAGCGTGCCGCCCTGCCCGCGCATGACAGCGGCGGCGTGGTATGCGGTGGCGTCATCGCTGGCGCGCGCGACCCTGAGACCCGACGCCAGACGCGTGTCCGCCGCCGAAAGGTCCTTGCCCGATGACTGGAGGTGCTTCAGCGCCCCCAGCACACCTGCCGCGTTGTTGATCCTGTCGACCATTTTGGCCGTCTCCGGTGGACGAATCGTGGTGAACGAAACGTCAATTCGAGGGGCAATGTCGGTTCACAATCGTTAACGGAAAGTTTCCAGGCCGGACTTGCTGACAGCATTATGAGCAAAGCCTCCTGCCGCCCCGGGGCGGGCTTGCGCTTCCGCGTGGTCAGGGGCGCAGGCTCCCCGACACGTGATCAGGGGAGACGAGGATGCAGGATAGCCCGGCTTTCGACCGCCCTTGCCCCGACTGGTATGCGCGGCCGCAACTGGGGGTCTTCATCCATTGGGGGATGTTCGCGATACCGGCCTACGCGCCGGCCGAGACGCCGATCAACGAGCTGTTCAAGACCGACTATGACCGGGCGATGGCGTGGTCGCCGTATGCCGAGTGGTACTGGAACGCCATGCGCGTGGCAGGCAGCCCGACTGAGGCGCACCATGCAAGGGTGCATGGCGGCAAGCCCTATGAGGATTTCCGCCCGGCGTTCGAGGCGGCGGCGCAGACGTTCGACGCTGGCGCATGGGCGGACCTTTTTGCAGAAGCCGGCGCAAGCTATGTCGTGTTCGTCACCAAGCATCATGATGGCTACTGCCTGTGGCCGAGCGAGGTCACGAACCCGCACAAGCCGGGCTGGAATTCCGAGCGCGACTATGTCGGCGAACTGGCCGACGCCGTGCGGGCGCGCGGCATGCGGTTCGGCGTCTACTATTCGGGCGGGCTCGACTGGACCTTCCACTTCACGCCGGTCTCGAATTTCGGCGACATGCTGGCCTGTGTACCGACGTCGGACGATTATTGTGCGTATGCGGACGCACAGGTGCGCGAGCTGATCCGGCGCTACGAGCCTTCAGTGCTGTGGAACGACATTGCCTGGCCCTCGGCGGACAATCTGCGCGCACTGCTTACCGACTACTACGCCGCCGTGCCGGACGGGGTGGTGAACGATCGCTGGCTTGCCTCGCGTGCAATGTTCGATGCGATGCGTGATCCCGTCGCGCGTCACGGGTTCAACGCGATGGTCAAGCAGCGCATCGCAGAAGCAGGCGGCGAGCTGGACAATCCCGAGCCGCTGCACTGTGACTTCCGCACCGTGGAGTACGCTGCGGGCGCAAACATGGGCGCGAAGAAGTGGGAAGCCTGCCGCGGCATTGGCTGGGCGTTCGGTTACAATCGCGAGGACAGGCCTGGGAACCATCTGACAGGCGCCGGGCTGATCGACCTTTATCGCGACATGACGAGCCGCGGCGGCAACCTGCTGATCAATGTCGGGCCGATGGCGGACGGGACGATTCCCCTGCTGCAGCAGGCGCCGCTGAAAGCGCTGGGGCGGTTCATCGCGGGAGGCTGAGAAGCCCCCCGGAATGGCAAAGACCGCCCCCGCCTGCACAGCGGGGACGGCCTTTTTTCAGGGCCTTCGACTGGCCTTACTTGAACAGCGACAGGATGACCTGCGGCGCCTGGTTGGCGATCGACAGGGCCTGGGCGCCGAGCTGCTGCTTGATCTGCAGCGACTGGAGCTTGGCGGATTCCTTGGCGAGGTCGGCGTCGACGAGGTTGCCGATGCCGTTCTCGATCTCGTCCGACAGCTTGGCGAGGAAGTCGTTCTGGGCGTCGAGGGCGGTCGCCTGCGAGCCGAGCGAGGCCAGCGTGATGTTGAGGTCGACGATGGCTTGCTCGAGCGCGTTCGCAGCTGTTGTGGCGGACGCAGCCGAGGTCGCGATATCGACCGTTGCAAAGGTCGAGAACATGGCGGAGGCCAGCGTCATGTCAGTGCCGTTTACGACCATGACGTTCGAGCCGGCCGACGAGACGACCGCGGTGGCGACGCCCGCGCCGATCGGAGCGGCGTCGACGCCGTCCGAGGTGATTGCGAGGTCGTCATAGTCGGTGTCGTTGATCAGGTAGGTGAACTGGCCAGCCACGTCGTCATACGAGGCGGAGATCTTCCCGCCGGAAGCCGAGTTGACCGATTCGACATAGTCATCGACCGTCATGCCGGCGGTCAGCTCAACCGCGATGGTGAAGGTGCTGAGGTTGACCGAGTCGGTGAGCGCGAAGGTGACCAGGTCGCCGTCGGCGATGTCGCCGCCGGCCGCGCTGGCCGCCGTGATGAGGGCGGAGCCCGAGATCGGCGTCGGCAGGGCGAGCGTCTGGACGCCATCGGTCGTGGCGGCAACCGAACCGCCGAGGTCCGAGATCAGGACGTTGAGGTTGAAGCTGCCGGCGGCGAGGTTGGCGCCGTTGAACTGGGCCGAGTTGGCGATCGTGTCGATCTGCGAGCGCATCGCGTTGAAGTCGGCCTGCAGCGCGCTGCGCTGGTCCGGCGTCATGTCGTCGGCCTGCGCGGCGACGGCCTTGGCCTTCAGCTTCTGGAGGATCTCGCCGATCGACTTGCCGGCCGAAAGCGCGACGTCGATGGTTGAATTGGCGCGGTCGATGCCATCCTTGACGGCGGCGACCGAAGAGACCCGGCTGCGTTGGCCCTCGGCGATCGCGTAGATCGCGCCATTGTCACGCGCACTCGATATCTTGAAGCCCGTGCTGATCTTGTTCTGCACGCCTTCCAGCTCGTTGTTGGTGAAGTTGAGGTTCTGGAGCGCGATCATGGCGCTGTAGTTCGTATTGACGCTCAGCATGGCCGAAGCTCCTGCGCAGACTGGTTCATGCCCAGGACGCGCCTGGACCGGTCCGTCGCTTCAAGTGTCGTGCCAGTCTGTTAAGGTTAACGAGCAAGCGAAAATCTGGTTGCTTCAGAGGGCCGGGCGGTTAACGCCGGTCCCTGCCCGCTAATGAAAGACTGATTCAAATTTACCTCTCGGCACGATTTGCCGGGCGCGCGCGACCTGCCCGGTAGGCAGAAAGTACTCCGCACGTAACGCGTTTCGCGGCTCGCCGTCGAATTCTCGGAACCGGGGCAAGCGGCCCGGGTTACAGGGGGATATCCCAGAAAAACCTGGCGACTGCATTTCCCCGGAAGGGAAGACCATATGCGCATTCCACATGCGATTTACGCTGGCGTGCTTGCCGGTGCGCTCATCAGCGCGCCCGCAGCCATGGCGGACCCGGCCCGCGACAATCTCGTTCGCGCCGAAACCCAGATCGCCGCCCTGAACCCGGCGGACGCGACGGCGGCCTCGCCCGACCACTATCAGTCAGCCCAGCTGCGCCTCGGCGAGGCGCGCAACGCTGAGGCCAGGAACCGGGATGAGGAGTCGCTGTGGCGATCCGAGGAAGCTCTGCTGCATGCCGAGATCGTCCAGGAGCAGATCAAGCTTCGCGGTATAGATCGCACGGTCGCCGAAATCGAAAAAGGCATCGAGACGCTCCGTCGCGAGCTGGTCTCCTAGGAATCATGACCATGAAAAACGCACTGAAAACCGTAGCCGGCATCGCCGCCCTGACACTCGCCCTGGGCGGCTGCATGTCGGCGCCCGATCCGAGCCCGCGGCTGCTGGCCGCCGAATCCTCGCTGAGGATGGCAAAGGCGGATGCCGCGACGTTCGAGTCAGGGCGCGCGCCCCTGGAAAAGGCCGAGGTCGCACTTCGCGACGCGCGGGCGGCCTATATGGATCGCCACGACGACGACTACACACACGCCGTTCGGATGGGCGAAGGGTATGTCGCGCTGGCGACATCCCGCGGCGACCAGCTTGACGCCAACCGCAAGATCGAAGCGCTGAACCGCGACCGGGCCGAGGTTGTCTCACAAGCGCGGACGCGACAGGTGAATGCAGCCGAAGCTGCAACTGCAGTCGCCCGCGCTGATACGGCGGACGCCCGTGTGGCGGCAGCAGAAGCTGACGCGCGCGCGACACAGGCTCAGGTCGTGGCTGCAGGCGCAGTCGCCGACAGCGCCGCCGCAGACGCGGCGCGCCTCGCAGCAGAAAAGCGTACTGCAGCAGTGCTCGCCGAGCTCGCCGGTTACGAACAGCAGAAGACCGCACTCGGCGTGACGCTGATCATGCGAGACCTGCAGTTTGCATCGAACTCCGCCGTGCTGGGCAGCGGCGCCCAGGGGCGGCTAGCCCCGCTGGCGGCGTTCCTCGCCAAGCAGCCGGACACGCGTATCCAGATTGCGGGTCACACGGACGCGCAAGGGGCGGATGCTTTCAACATGGACCTGTCGGCGCGCCGCGCCGCCTCCGTCGGGGCCTATCTGTCCTCGACTGGGGTCAACGCTGCGCGGATCTCGTCGGTCGGCATGGGCGAGGCGAGCCCGGTGGCGACCAATGACACGGCTGCGGGACGCGCGATCAACCGGCGCGTCGAAGTGACCATCCTCGACTGAGCTGTTCGACCCGACTGATCTATCTGCACGCGGACCGACAAAGAAGAAGGGCGAGGCTTGTGAGCCTCGCCCTTCCCTTTTTCTGCGTACCACGTTCGGGACGCCAGGCCGGAGCTTCTGCTGCGGCCGGGGAGAACCCGGTTAGCGGAAGAACGACAGGATCAGCGAAGGCGCCTGGTTGGCGATCGAAAGCGCCTGGGCGCCCAACTGCTGCTTGATCTGCAGCGACTGGAGGCGGGCGGATTCCTTCGCCAGGTCAGCGTCGACGAGGTTGCCGATGCCCTGTTCAACGACGTCCGAGAGCTTCGAGAGGAACTCGTTCTGGATGTCGAGGGCTGCGGCCTGCGAACCCATCGTTGCCATGGCATTGTTGAGATCGGTGATCGCCGTATCGATGGCGTTCGACGCTGTCGTTGCCGAGGCCGTCGAGGTCGAGATGTCGGTCGACGCGATCGAAGAGAGGATTGCGCCGGAGAGCGAGAAGTCTGAGCCCGACACCGCGAAGGTGTTGGAGCCGGCGCTGGAGACGGTGCTGGTTGCAACGGTCGCGCCGATATTGACAGCGTCCGTACCGTCCGACGTGATCGCCAGATCGTCGTAGTTGGTGTCGTTGATCAGGTAGGTGAACTGACCAGCGGCATCGTCATACGAGGCGGAGATCTTGCCGCCCGAATTGGCGTTCACGGCTTCGACGAAATCATCGACGGTCATGCCGGCGGTGACTTCAACAGCGATCGTGAATGTGCCCGCATTGACCGAGTCGGTCAGCGCGAACGTGATCAGGTCGCCGGTGGCGATGTCGCCCGCGGTGTCGCCAACATCAGCGATCAGCGCCGAGCCGGAGACCGGCGTCGTCAGTGCAGCTGATTGGACGCCGTCGCTGGTGGCGGCGACCGAACCGCCGAGATCGGAGATCAGCACGTTGAGAGACGTGCCGCCCAGCGCAAGGTTCGCGCCGTTGAACTGCGCGGCGTTGGCGATGGTGTCGATCTGCGAGCGGAGGCTGGTGAAGTCGGCCTGCAGGGCGGCGCGCTGGTCGGAGGTCAGGTCGTCAGCCTGAGCGGCGACAGCTTTGCTCTTGAGCCTCTGCAGGATGTCGCCAACCGACTTGCCGGCCGCGAGGGCGACGTCGACGGTGGAGGACGCGCGATCGATGCCGTCCTTGACGGCGGCGACCGAGGAAACGCGGGAGCGCTGGCCTTCGGCGATGGCGTAGACGGCGCCGTTGTCACGGGCCGAGGACACCTTCAATCCGGTCGAGATCCTGTTCTGGACTTCGCCAAGTTCCTTGTTTGTGGAAGAGAGCGATTGCAGCGCGATGGATGCGCCATAGTTCGAGTTCACGCTGAGCATGACACACGTCTCCATTCTGAGTCGAAGACCGATCCTTTTGATCGGCCGCTGGCGCATTTTGCGCCAACATGAGACGAGGCTAGCCTAGAGGTCTTAATTAGAGGTGTGGTCGGTGAAGGAATGTCCTTCGAAAACCCTAACCAAAACCGCGTGGTAAACGCGCATTAGGGTTTGGCGGGGACGGCAGCCAGCTGGACCGGCGCAAGGCCCTGCATGATCGAGCGGTTGATATCGACCAGCACGTCGATCGCGGCGCCCTGGCGCATCACGGCGCTGGAATGGCGATCGACAAACAGCGATAGCGAGATGATTTGCGCGCGCAGGGATTGCGGCAGGGAGTTGCCGTCGGCGGCGCAGTCTGCCGCAAGCACGGACCACAGGCGGCGGTTGGTCGCCAGCGCCTCGGCCTTGCGGCCGATCTCGCTGTCGGGCAGGCTGGCCGCATCCATCAGGCCGCGCGTCGCGGCCGCGAAGGCGCGATACTCGGTCTGACGAGGCGTTTCAGTCTTCCGCGCCGCGTTCTGGTAGGCCTGGATCGACATTGCCGAGCAATCCCTGTTCGAAGGTTAGTAGCTTCCGGCACCTTGTGAGCGCCTTGTAGTAGTCCGCCCCCATGACCTCCCGGGACAGCGAGACGCATTCCTTGAGAATGTCAGTGGACCGCACCGCGCCCATGAACTCGTTCAGGCGCAGCACGAACTCGTCATAGAATTTGTTCGCCTCGGACGGGTCGAGGTACATCATCATGATCGGGAAGTAGATCCGCCTGGCAGGCGTATTGGCCTCTTCGGGCTGGATGATGTCCTTCTCGCGAAGGATGGACGCCTTGTTCTGCAGCAGCAGCACCGAACGACGGTCTCCGTTCTGGAGGACCGCCCCGTTCACGACCAGGCGTTCGCCCGGCTTGAGCGACAGTTTCAGCGCCATCCATTCCTCCAGGCCGGGTACATGCCCCGGAAACCGCCGGAGCCTGGACCTGGCCGAAGGGCCGGTCTAGCCGCCGTTCCTTAAGTTTTGCTTGTGGGCGGCTAACCCGCCTCCCAGAGTTGACTGACGGGGCGGGTCCATGAGTCCATTCGAATTCTTCTTCAGCTTCTACGGCCTGCTGCTCGGTTTTTCGGTGGCGGAACTGGTGGGCGGATTCGCCCGCCTGCTGCACCAGCGGCGCGGCATCCGGTTCGGCTACCTGACCCCCATGCTGGCGATATTCGTCGCGGTCGACATCGCCACCTTCTGGAATCAGGCCTGGCTGATCTTCCGGTTTGCACCCTTCAGCTTTGCGCTGCTGGTGCTCGGGCTTGTCATCGCAAGCGTGTTCTACGTCGCCGCCGCGTTGGTGTTTCCGCGCGACCTGAGGGCCGGGGAATCACTTGATGAGCACTTCTGGGCCCACCGGCGGCTTGTCCTGCTGGGCGTGCTGGCCGCCAACTGGATGGCCGGCGGGCTGCTGATCACCCTGACCCTGCTGACCGGCGAGTTCAGCCGGCTGGAGCTCGGTGCAGCGTTCTGGGGCGGCCTTGCCCTGTTCAGCGCGGGAACACTCATCGCAGCGTTTGCTCCGGGCAGGCGCATCGTCGGGGCAACACTCGTCATCCTGCTCGCCTACCATGGCTATCAGATCGGGCGGGCTGTGCTGGCTATCGTCGCGGCGGGCGGATGGTCCGTGCTTGGTCCAGCGGCGGTTTGACGGAGGCGTGGGCCATGCCTTCACAGGAAGCGCCAAATCCGCTCTAACCGTAACGAGTGTTCCAGCCGAGGTTGCCACATGTCCGAGAAGAAGCGTTTCGAAGGGTCAGACAATTATGTCGCGACCGACGACCTGCGGGTGGCGGTGAATGCCGCGATCGCGCTCGAGCGGCCGCTGCTGGTGAAGGGCGAGCCGGGCACGGGCAAGACAATGCTGGCGCTGGAAGTGGCGCGGGCGCTCGGCATGCCGATCATCGAATGGCACATCAAGTCGACGACCAAGGCGCATCAGGGTCTCTATGAGTATGACGCGGTCGCCCGCCTGAGAGACGGTCAGCTTGGTGAAGAGCGCGCGCGTGACATTCGCAACTACATCAAGAAGGGCAAGCTGTGGGAGGCGTTTACCGCGCCGGTGCGCCCTGTCCTGCTGATCGACGAGATCGACAAGGCGGACATCGAGTTTCCGAACGACCTGCTGCAGGAACTCGACCGGATGGAGTTCTACGTCTACGAGACCGACGAGACGATCAAGGCGAAGGTGCGCCCTGTCGTGATCATTACCTCGAACAACGAGAAGGAATTGCCCGACGCTTTCCTGCGCCGGTGTTTCTTCCACTACATCAAGTTTCCCGACGACCAGACCATGTCGTCGATCATCGAAGTGCACTTCCCCGGCATCAAGAAGCGGCTGGTGAGCGAGGCGCTGGCGACCTTCTACCGGATGCGCGACGTGCCGGGCCTGAAGAAGAAGCCGTCGACATCGGAACTGCTCGACTGGCTGAAGTTGCTGATGTCGGAAGACATCGACGTCGAGACGCTGCGCGAGAAGAACCCGAACAAGCTTGTGCCGCCGCTGCATGGCGCGCTGCTGAAGAACGAGCAGGACATCCAGCTCTTCGAACGCCTCGCCTTCCTGGCGCGGCGGGAGAATGGATGAGCGGGTGCGTCCCCTGAAGCTGGCGCTTCCGGGGTAGACGCCACAGCTGGCAATCGGCAGTTGCGGGAATGCGGGTGGACCGCCGGCGGTGGTGAGCCCTGGCGCATGTTTCGACGAACGCGCACGGCGTTTGCCGTTCACCATGATCATCAGCGGGCAGTCGCTCCACGTGGTGGCGATCAGGGCCGGCGGGTCGCGCAGGCGCTACAAGGGAATGCGTCCTTGCTTCATGCGGGCGATTGCAGGGCTGCATTTTCCCCGCCGATCGGGCGCCAGTGTTTCACCCAGATTCCGGTATCGGCAGGCTTCGCGTCGAGGGGGGCTTCCCCCCAGAGATCGGGGTCCTCCGTTACGGAAAGCCGGGGAAGTGGACGCGGACCAGACGGCGAGGTTCTACCGGGGGAACCCACGATTTTCCTGTTGCGGAATGCAGCGGCCCGGCGCATGGCGCGTGGGAAGGACGAGGAAGACGATGGGAATCGACGCGCACGCCCTGCATTGCCTGGACTACGCAAAGCTGTTCGGCGATTTCGGGCGCACAGCCACGCTCGGGCGCCAGAACCTCTACATAAAGCCGGCGGTGCTGGAGGCCAGGTACGGCTCCAGGCTCGACTGGAAGAAGCAGGTCTATTGCGAGGGCCTGCTGGAGACGGCTTTCGGAGCGTCTAAAGTCGATTCCATCGACCGGTCGGACTATGAAGGCGCGAGCATCGTGTTCGACATGAACCAGCCGCTGCCGGACGGTTTTGGCGAGTACGATACGGTGATGGACATTGGCACCACCGAGCATGTGTTCAACGTCCCGCAAGCGCTGAAGAACATGATCGCGCTGTGCCGTGAGGGTGGGCAGATCCTGCATGTGTCGCCGGCCAACAATTTCTGCGGTCACGGGTTCTGGCAGTTTTCACCGGAGTTGTTCTTCTCGCTCTACTCGGAAGAGAACGGCTTCAGGGACACGGAAGTCTTCATCGGCAGCCGCAAGAAGACGGACGTCTGGTACAAGGTGAAGAAGCCGAATCCCGGCGAACGCGTACCGCTGGGATCGCGCGACAAGATCTATGCGATCTGTCGCACCGTGCGTTCGGGCAAGGTCGATGCGCGCGCGCTGGATGTGCAGCAGAGCGACTACATCGTGCGCTGGGAGGAAGGCGTCCCGCCGGCCGAGCGCCCCAACCCGGACGCAGATCGCAGCTGGCTGAACCGGCGCATCCTGCACAAGTATTTCCGGACACCGTCGCGCTTCAATCCCAACCTGACCCGCGTGCAGCTTCCGTATCGCCCGCAAATCCAGGGCCGCTAGCCCCTCGCGGCGGCCCTGCACGGGGGGCCGGCGTGTCACTGGCTCGGCCTCAGGCCCCCGGCCGGCCAATTTGCCCAGAGGCGGCAAACTTGCTTCGGAAACCTCTCATTTTACCCTCCCCAAGGGGATGCAACGGGGTTACACCACGCCCAAATTCGAGGCTCGCCCGCTGGGCGAATACAGCGACCTGGAGACGTCATGGACATCAAGGTGCCCGCAATGGGTGAGAGCGTGACCGAGGGAACGCTCGCCAACTGGCTCGTCAAACCCGGCCAGGCCGTGAAACAGGACGACCCGATCGCCGAAATCGAGACTGACAAGGTCGCCATCGAAGTGCCAGCCCCCGCCGCGGGCGTGATCACGGAACATCTCGTCAAGGAAGGCGAGACGGTCTCCATCGGCAAGGTCATTGCGCGCCTGACGGAAGGCGCCACGGCTTCGGCGGCGCCATCTGCTGCGCCCGCCGCGAAGCCCGCCGCCACGGCCAAGCCGTCTGCATCCGCGGCGCCGGTCGCCAAGGCGACGGACAAGATCGCGCCGTCGGTTGGCCGGATCGCCGCCGAAGCCGGCGTGAACCCTGCCGACATTCCGGGCACGGCCAAGGGCGGACGCGCGACCAAGGGCGATGCGCTCGCCTATGTCGCCTCGAACCCTGCCCCGGCGCCGGCAGCTGCGCGTGCGCCAGAGCCTGTGCACACGCCGCGTGAACTGGGACCGCGCGAAGAGCGCGTGAAGATGACCCGCCTGCGCCAGACGATCGCGCGGCGGCTGAAGGAAGCGCAGAACACGGCGGCGATGCTGACGACGTTCAACGACGTCGACATGTCTCAGGTGATGGAGCTGCGGAAACGGCACAAGGACGCGTTCGAAAAGAAGCACGGCGTGAAGCTGGGCTTCATGGGCTTCTTCGTGCGCGCGTGCGTTGCGGCGCTGAAGGAGATCCCGAGCGTGAATGCCGAGATCGACGGCACGGACATCATCTACAAGAATTTCTACAACGTCTCGGTCGCGGTCGGCACCGACAAGGGCCTCGTCGTTCCGGTGGTGCGCGACGCCGACACGATGACGCTTGCAGGCATCGAATCCGAGATCGGCAGACTCGGTGCGCTGGCGCGCGATGGCAAGCTGTCGATGGACGACCTGCAGGGCGGCACGTTCACCATCTCGAACGGCGGCGTCTACGGCTCGCTGATGTCGACGCCGATCCTCAACCCGCCGCAGTCGGGCGTGCTGGGCATGCACCGCATCGAGGAGCGTCCGGTTGTGGTTGATGGGAAGATCGTGGCGCGGCCGATGATGTATCTGGCGCTGAGCTATGATCACCGCATCGTCGACGGCAAGGAAGCGGTGACCTTCCTCGTTCGCCTCAAGGAAGCGCTGGAAGACCCGGAACGCCTGCTGCTCGATCTGTAAGGGCGCATGGACGCCGAGGCGTTCTCCGACGGACTTCTCGGCTTGATCATCCGGCTCGCGGGCCTGTTCTGGCTGCTCGGCGCATTTGCGCTGGTGCGCCAGATCCGCATGGAGATGATGCTCGACCGCATGACCTCGCAGATCGAGGGCATGGCGGAGAAGGTCGCCCGCGATGCGGCGGAGGCCGAAGGCGACGCGCGCGAGCCGACCAAGCCTGCCGACGAGACAGCCATCGAGCGCTGGAAGGACCGCGATGATGCGGCCCGGCGCGGCTGGATCGCGGGACAGGCGGTGGTGCTGATCGCTACGGCGCTGGCGATGATCCTGCTGCATCCGCTGGCCGTCTGGCTGGTGGCGCTTCTGGTCACGGGACAGGGGCTCTATTTCTTCTGGCGCGAATGGACGGCGCGGCGAGCGCCCAACGCCGAAGCGGCGAGCCATGCGCGGCCGACGCGCGCCACGGTGAATGCGGGGTGGGCGTCCATCGTCGTGGCGATCCTGGTATGGTCAGCCTCTTTCAGGGGCGTACTGGGTTAGTTAAGCGATGCTTTCCGTCTCCTGCGCGATTTGCGCCCGCGCAACGGGCCGCCATTAGGCAAGGCGCGCTAGTCTCCAGCCCAAGTTGGACCAGGGGCGGCGCGTGATGCGCCGGTATGTTGATGCGGCGCGTGTTCGCCATTCTGCTGATCGCCGCGTCGGGCTGGTTGCTTTACCAGACCGCGATCCAACATCTTGGCAGCGTCGAGCGGCTGTTCTCGGGCGAAGTACTGGCGCACAAGGACGACCTCGCTTTCCTCATGCCTGCGCTGGGCGGGGCGCTTGGGTTGCTGGGCGGCCTGACCGTGTTCTTCAACGGCCCTGGCGGCGCGGCGATCGCGATGGCTGGCGGGCTGGCGGCGGCGGGCTTCACGCTGACGCTGAAGCAGACATTCGAGCTGGATCACGTCCTCGACAACGAGCTGGTGGTCGGCGCCTGCATCCTGATGCTGGCGATCATCACCGGATCGATCGACCGGGTCACGGCGCGGACGCGCAGGAACGAGGCAGAGGCCAGGGCTGACCGCCTCCCGGTGTCGGGACGGCGCATCTACTGACGGGTGAACCCGGGGCCACGCGTCCCCATATTCGCTTTGTTGACCATGCGGCCGGGGTGCGTATAGCTCCCGCAGCAAGCGAAAAGACGCGAGACAAGACCCATGAGCGAGACCTTTGACGTCGTCATCATCGGCGGCGGACCCGGCGGCTACAATTGCGCCACGCGCTGCGGCCAGCTGGGCATGAAGGTCGCGCTGATCGAGAAGCGCGACAAGCTGGGCGGAACCTGCCTCAATGTCGGCTGCATCCCCTCCAAGGCGATGCTGCACGCTTCCGAGCTTTATGAGACAGCGGCGAAGGATTTCGCCGGCCTGGGCATCGAGGTGACGGGGCTGAAGCTCAATCTCGACAACATGCTGAAGCAGAAGGACGACGCGGTGACCGGCCTCACCGCCGGGATCGCGTACCTGATGAAGAAGCACAAGGTGACTGTGTTCACCGGCGCCGGTCGCGTTGATGGCCCCGGCCGCGTGGTGGTCGGCGACAAGGTGCTCGAGACGAAGAACATCGTGATCGCGACGGGCTCGGAGCCGACGCCGCTACCTGGCGTCGAGATCGACGAGGAGCGCATCGTGTCCTCGACCGGCGCGCTGACGCTGAAGACCGTGCCCAAGCGCATGATCGTGATCGGCGCGGGCATTATCGGGCTGGAGCTGGGTTCGGTCTGGCGCAGGCTCGGCGCGGAAGTGACGGTGGTGGAGTATCTCGACCGCATCCTGCCGGGCGCCGATGGCGAGGTGGCCAAGCAGTCGCAGCGCATCTTCGCCAAGCAGGGCATCGCCTTCAAGCTGGGCATGAAGGTGACGGGCGTCGAGAAGCTGAAGAGCAAGCTGAAACTGTCGATGCAGCCCGCGGCTGGCGGCGATGCGGAAACGCTGGACGCCGATGTCGTTCTGCTGTCGATCGGGCGCCGTCCGTACACGCAGGGGCTTGGCCTTGAGACCGTGGGCATCACGCCGGACCGGCGCGGACAGATCTCCAACGACCACTATCGCACCTCTGCCGAGGGCGTCTGGGTGGTCGGCGATGTCACCTCGGGTCCGATGCTGGCGCACAAGGCAGAAGACGAAGGCGTCGCCTGCGCGGAGCTGATCGCGGGCAAGGCGGGGCATGTGAACTACGATATCATTCCCGGCGTCGTTTACACCAAGCCGGAGATCGCATGGGTCGGCAAGACCGAGGAAGAACTCAAGGAAGCGGGCGTCGCCTACAAGGTCGGCAAGTTCCCGTTCTCGGCCAACTCGCGCGCCAAGACCAACCATGAGACCGACGGCTTTGTGAAGATCCTGGCAGACGCCACGACGGATCAGGTGCTCGGCGCGCATATGGTGGGCGTGGCCGCCGGCGAGATGATCGCAGAGGTCTGTGTGGCGATGGAGTTCGGCGCATCGTCGGAAGACATCGCGCGCACCTGCCACGCGCACCCGACGCTGACGGAAGCCGTCCGCCAGGCGTCGATGGCGGTCGAAGGCTGGGCGATGCAGATGTAGGGGGCGCCCTACCCTGGCGGCGAGGAGCCCGCTCTCGCGACCCAGCGCGCAACCGATGACAGTTAACAGCACCCCCCGGCATGGCCTTTGCGGGCCTGCTGTGCTTGGGTTTCGCGCGGCGTGCGTGGAGGAATTTCTTGAGTTCGGTCTCGGGCCTGGTCGGCGAACTGGCGCAGGCGCGCGACTCCGTCGCGGCGCGGCTGCGCGGCGTAGACCCTGCCGACTTCCCCGCCCTGCGCCGCGCCTATGATGCGTTCGCCGCGAACGACCCGACGCCGAAGATCGCAACCGAATCCGCCATCGTGCTCAACGGCGTCTCCTGCCTCGGCATACTGCCTGAAGGCGGCAGCGGCGATCATGTCGTGTTCTGGTGCCATGGCGGCGGCTTCACCATGGGCTCGTCGAAATCGCATCGCGGGCTTGCGAGCCAGGTGGCGGGCCATGCCAAGGTCGGCGCGATCATTCCAGACTACAGGCTGGCGCCTGAACATCGGCATCCTGCTGCAGTGGAAGATTGCGTCGCAGCTTATCTCGGCATGCTGGGCGAAGACTTGAAGGCGAGCAATGTGCTGCTCGCGGGCGACAGCGCGGGCGCCGCGCTCGCCATGGCGACGGTGCTGCGGCTGCGCGACATCGGCGCATCGTTGCCGGCAGGCATGATCCTGCTGTCGCCGTGGATCGACCTTGCCAACCGTGGCTGGAGCCATGCAGCGAAGGCGCAGCGCGACCCCTTCCTGACCACCAAAGGACTTGCCATGCGGGCGCAGGAGTATTTCGGCGGCGGCGGCGCCTTGCCGATCCTCGAGAGCGATCTGCGCGGCCTGCCGCCGACCTACATCCAGACCGGCGAGGCCGAGATCCTGATGTCGGATTCGACCGCGCTGGCAGAGCGCCTCGGCGCAGCAGGCGTGGCCGTCACGCTGGAAATCTGGCCAGAGATGTTCCACGTCTTCCAGGCCCGCTACGCAATGCTGAGCCAGGCCCGGCAGGCGGTGGAGCGCCTCGGCAAGTGGTGCGCGGCGCATGTGGGGACGTGAGCATTCTCCAGCGGCGGTGGGCCCGCCCTCGTCCTTCGAGACGATCGCATCGCAAGAGCGCCTCGATTGAAGCGCAGCGCCCGCGAACCCTCAGGATGATGAGGGCTTCTCAGCAAGCACGCATGTCGCGAGAGCCCTCATCCTGAGGAGGCCGAAGGCCGCCCCGAAGGAGGAGGGCGAGCTTGCGGCCCGAAGTTACTTCTCGAACGCGGCGTCCAGGAAGGCGGCAAGCTCCTTGTTGTGGAGCGCCATGGTGCCCGCCGCGGTGGAGGCGGAAGCGGGGCGGCCGACGTAGCGGGGGCGCTTGTGCTTCACGTCCAGCTTCTCGAGCGTCTTCTCGATGTTCCAGTCCACGAAGGTCCATGCGCCCATGTTGCGCGGCTCCTCCTGGCACCAGACCATGTCGGCCTGCGGGAAGCGGGCGAGCTCCTTCATCAGGGAGGCGACGGGGAAGGGATAGAGCTGCTCAAGGCGCAGGAGATAGACGTCGTCGATCTTGCGCTTCTCGCGCTCCTCGAACAGGTCGTAATAGACCTTGCCCGAGCACATCACGACGCGGCGGATCTCCTTGTCGGCGCGGAGCTTCACGTCGGCGCCGCGGCCCTTGGTTTCGGCGTCGTCCCAGAGGATGCGATGGAAGGTGGAGCCGGGGCCCATGTCCTCGAATGCGGACACAGCCCGCTTGTGGCGCAGCAGTGATTTCGGCGTCATGACGATGAGCGGCTTGCGGAAGTCGCGGTGCATCTGGCGGCGCAGGGCGTGGTAGTAGTTCGCAGGCGTCGTGCAGTTGACGACCTGCATGTTGTCCTGCGCGCACATCTGCAGGAAGCGCTCGAGGCGGGCGGAGGAGTGTTCCGGGCCCTGCCCCTCATAGCCATGCGGCAGGAGGCAGACGAGGCCAGACATGCGCAGCCATTTGCGCTCGCCGGAGGAGATGAACTGGTCGAACAGCACCTGCGCGCCGTTGGCGAAGTCGCCGAACTGCGCCTCCCAGAGGACGAGCGTCTGCGGCGCCGTCAGCGAGTAGCCGTATTCGTAGCCGAGCACCGCTTCTTCGGAGAGGAGCGAGTCGATGACCTCATAGTGGGCCTGCGAGGGCGAGAGATTGTTGAGTGGCGTGTAACGCTCTTCGGTCGCCTGATCGACAAGGTGCGAATGGCGCTGGGTGAAGGTGCCGCGGCAGCTGTCCTGGCCTGACAGGCGGACGGGGAAGCCCTCTTCCAGCAGCGTGGCGAAGGCCATGTGCTCGGCCATGCCCCAGTCGAGGCCCTCGCCGGTCTCGGCCATCTTGCGGCGCGCCTCGACCGTGCGGGCGACTGTCTTGTGGATGTTGAAGCCTTCGGGAACGTCGGCGATCTTCTTGCCGAGGTCCTTGAGCTTGGCCATCGGCACACCGGTCTTGCCGCGGAATTCCTCGTCCTTCGGCAGGCCGAGGCCGGCCCATTTGCCGTCGAGCCAGTCAGCGGCGCCGGGCTTGAACGTCTTGGCCTTCTCGAATTCGGAATCGAGATGGGCTTCCATTTCCGCGATCATGTTGTTGAGCGCGTCTTCAGTGATGACGCCTTCGTCGATCAGACGGCGCGAGTAGAGTTCGCGCGTCGACGACTGGTCGCGGATCTTCGCGTACATCAGGGGCTGCGTCATTGTCGGGTCGTCGCCCTCGTTGTGACCGAAGCGGCGATAGCAGAACATGTCGATGACGACGTCCTTGCAGAACTGCTGGCGGTATTCGGTGGCGACCTTGGCGGCGTAGACGACCGCTTCGGGATCATCGCCGTTGACGTGGAAGACCGGCGCATCGACCATTTTCGCCATGTCCGACGGATAGGGCGACGAGCGCGAGAAGGATGGCGCAGTCGTGAAGCCGATCTGGTTGTTGACGATGAAGTGCATCGCCCCGCCCGTGCGGTAACCGGCAAGGCCCGACAGCGCGAAGCATTCGGCGACGACGCCCTGGCCTGCGAAGGCCGCATCGCCATGCAGCAGCAGCGGCATGACCTTCACGCGGCGGGCGTCGCGCTCCTTCGGATCGGTGGCGCGGGCGCCGCCGGCTTCGACCTCGTCGAAGAACTGCTTCGCGCGTGCTTTTCCGAGAACCACCGGGTTGACGATTTCGAGGTGGGACGGGTTGGCCGTCAGGGAGAGGTGGACATTGTGGCCGTCGAACTCGCGGTCCGAGGAGGCGCCGAGATGGTATTTGACGTCGCCCGAGCCGTAGTCGTCTGAGCCCTGCGTGTTGCCGCCCTGAAACTCGAAGAAGATCTTGTGGTAGGGCTTGCCCATCACGGCGGCGAGCACGTTGAGACGGCCGCGGTGGGGCATGCCGACGATAATCTCGTCGACGCCGAGCGCGCCGCCGCGCTTGATGATCTGCTCAAGGGCCGGGACCGCGGCTTCGCCGCCATCGAGGCCGAAGCGCTTGGTGCCGGGATAGCGCTTGTGCAGGAAGCGCTCGAAGGCTTCCGCTTCGATGAGCTTCTTGAGGATGGCGCGCTTGCCCTGGGGCGTGAAGGAGATTTCCTTGTCCTTCCCCTCGATGCGCTGCTGCAGCCAGGATTTCTCTTCAGGATCCGAAATGTGCATGAACTCGACGGCGAAGGTCCCGCAATAGGTGCGGCGCAGGATGTCGAGCATCTGGCGCGGCGTCGCGTAGTCGAGGCCGAGCACGTTGTCGATGTAGATGCGGCGGTCCATGTCCTTCGGGCCGAAGCCGTAGGTCTTCGGATCGAGCTCCGGCTGCTCGTCACCTCGCAACATGGCGAGCGGGTCGAGGTTCGCCGCGAGGTGGCCGCGCATGCGGTAGGCGCGGATCATCATGATGGCGCGGATCGAATCCTGCACCTGCTGGTGGAGGTCGGCGGGGACGATGGTGGGGCCGACCTGCGGGGCCTTCTTCGCGTCCTTCACCGGGGCGACACCCCAGTTGCCGTCCATCGCGGAGACGAGGTCGCTGTTCTGGTGTTTCAGCGGCTCCTGCCAGCTGGGGCCGTGGGCGGCGTTCGTGGCGTCGGCGGCGGGGTCAGCCACGCCGCGGAAGAAGCGCTGCCAGCTTTCAGGGACGGAGGCCGGGTCCTCGGCGTACTGGGCGTAGAGCTGCTCGATGTAGGCGGCGTTGGCGCCGTAGAGAAACGCCGTGTCCAGCATGGCTTCGTTGTCCATGCCGCGGACTTCGCCTGCCTTCGCCTCGATGTTCATTTTTTTCGTCCTGTAGCGCCAGAATCGGGACCCCTGTCCCGGGCGCGATTGGTGGCACCCAAATGCTGCTTTTTCCGGCCCGACTCAACCAGAAAGGGCGCGGTATTCTGCACATAAGGATGTGACTGGTTAGCAGACAGTTTCGCGTGCGGACCGATGTCGTGAAGCGCATGGAAAAGCGGCGCGAGCGGACGCTCATCGGCTCGTCTTCCGGGCCATGTTTAGTCAATGATCGAAATACGTCTTGACGATATTTCGATCATTAGCTAAATATCGACCATGAGCGATATCTTCAGGGCACTGGCTGATCCCACGCGCCGCAAGGTGCTGGAACTGCTGCGTCAGCGGCCGATGACGGCTGGGGAGCTGGCCGGCCATTTCCCGGTGTCGCGGCCGACCATGTCGGCGCACTTCGCGGTGCTGCGCGAGGCGGACCTGATCGACAGCCTCAAGATCGGGACGACCATCACCTACCAGCTGAAACTATCGGTGCTGGAGGACGCCCTGCTGGGTTTTGCAGGCCTGTTCGGCGTCGGCGTCAGCGAGCGCGCAGTGACGGATGATCGTGCAACCGAACAATTCCGCAAAGGAGCCGCCGAGTGAGCGATCATCCCCAGGTCCGGCGCCTTGGAAGGGACTTCCGCGCCAACCTTGTCCTTGCGGGCGTTCAGCTTGGCGGGGCGTTGCTGCTGCTCCTCGCCAGCAAGCAGGGGTGGATCGACGACGAGACCAGGACGCGCGGCGCCATGGTCTTGATCGGGCTCTGCCTCGCAGCGATTGGCAATCGGATGCCGAAAACGATGGACGGTCCGCCGCCCCGATCCGTGTCACTCGCCGCCTTGCGTCAGTCAGTGCTGCGCCTGGGCGGCTCGGCGCTGATGCTGGGAGGCGTCGTGTTTGCCGGCCTTTGGACGTTCGCTCCGCGAGACGTGGCGCTGGTCGGTTCCCTTACCGCAATCGGTGCAGCGATGACGGTGACGATAGGTGGTTGCGCCTGGTGGGCGATCAACCACTTCCACGCGTCAGGGCGCTAGCGCTTCAGCACTTCCGTCATGGTCGTGCCAAGGCGCGCCGGGCTCGGCGAGACGACGATGCCGGCAGATTCCATGGCGGCGATCTTCGATTCCGCATCGCCCTTGCCGCCCGAAACGATCGCGCCGGCGTGGCCCATGGTGCGGCCCTTGGGAGCCGTGCGGCCGGCGATGAAGCCGACCATCGGCTTCTTGCGGCCGCGCTTTGCCTCGTCCTTGAGGAACTGGGCGGCGTCTTCCTCGCCCGATCCGCCGATCTCGCCGATCATGATGATCGCCTTCGTTTCGTCGTCGGCGAGGAACATCTCGAGCACGTCGATGAAATCCGTGCCCTTGACCGGGTCGCCACCGATGCCGACGGCCGTGGTCTGGCCAAGGCCTTCGGCGGTGGTCTGGAACACTGCTTCATAGGTGAGCGTGCCGGAGCGCGAGAGCACGCCAATATTGCCCTTGGAGAAGATGGAGCCCGGCATGATGCCGATCTTGCACTGGCCGGGCGTGAGCAGGCCGGGGCAGTTGGGTCCGATCAGGCGCGATTTCGACTTCGCGAGCTTGTCCTTCACGCGCACCATGTCGAGCACGGGGACGCCCTCGGTGATGGTGACGATCAGCGGGATTTCGGCGTCGATGGCTTCTTCGATGGCGGCGGCGCAGAATTTCGGCGGCACGTAGATGACGGTGGCGTTGGCGCCGGTCTTTTCTTTCGCTTCGGCGACGGTGTTGAACAGTGGGCGCTGGACTTTCGAGCCGTCGGGCAGCGTGCCTTCCCAGTTCGTGCCGCCCTTGCCCGGCGTGATCCCGCCGACCATCTGCGTGCCGTACGCAATGCCCTGCTCGGTATGGAACGTGCCGGTCTTGCCGGTCATGCCCTGGGTGAGGACTTTGGTGTTGCGGTCGATCAGGATGGACATCGCGGAACCTTGGGACTGTCGTGTGGTGACTGTCAGAAATGAAAAGGGGCGGACCAGCGGCCCGCCCGAGCTTATTTGCCTTTGACGGCGGCGACGATCTTCTGCGCTGCGTCGTCGAGGTCGTTGGCGGGGACGACGTTGAGGCCGCTGTCCTTGATGATCTTCTTGCCGAGTTCAGCGTTCGTGCCTTCGAGGCGGACGACCAGCGGCACGGAGAGATTGGTCTCGCGGACGGCGGCGAGCACGCCCTCGGCGATGACATCGCACTTCATGATGCCGCCGAAGATGTTCACGAGGATGCCCTTCACCTTGGGATCCTTCATGATGATCTTGAACGCGGCCGCGACTTTCTCTTTCCCGGCGCCGCCGCCGACGTCGCAGAAGTTGGCGGGCTCTTCGCCATAGAGCTTGATGATGTCCATCGTGGCCATGGCGAGACCGGCGCCGTTGACCATGCAGCCGATCGTGCCGTCGAGCGCGATGTAGGCGAGGTCCCACTCGGAGGCTTCGATTTCCTTCTCGTCTTCCTCGGTCTTGTCGCGCAGCGCCTGGATGTCGGGATGGCGGAACAGCGCGTTGCCGTCGAAGGAGACTTTCGCGTCCAGCACACGGACGCGGCCATTCTTCATGACGATCAGCGGGTTGATCTCCAGCATCGCCATGTCCTTCTCGACGAAGGCCTTGTAGAGGATGCGCGACAGGTCGATCATGTCGGTGCGGGCCTCGCCCGCCAGCTTCAGCGCATCGCATAGCTTGTTGGCGTCGGCGTCGGTGACGCCGGCCGAGGGCTCGATCGGCAGCGTCATGATGCGGTCGGGCGTGTCGTGGGCGACGGCTTCGATGTCCATGCCGCCTTCGGTCGAGACGACGAAGGCGATCTTTCCTGTTCCACGGTCCACAAGGAGCGAGAGGTAGAGCTCCTTCTCGATGTCGGCGCCGTCCTCGATGTAGATGCGGTTGACCTGCTTGCCGCCAGCGCTGGTCTGGGCCGTCACCAGCGTCTTGCCGAGCATGGCCTTCACATGCTCAAGCGCCTGCTCCTTGGAGAAGCCGAGGCGGACGCCGCCTTTTTCACCGGCTTCCTTCTCGAGGAATTTGCCCTTGCCGCGGCCGCC
>CAIKXW010000250.1 GCA_903831485.1 uncultured Alphaproteobacteria bacterium
CGTTCAACGTCGACAAAGGCATCGAGGATATCGCCGCCACGATCGCCTGGGCGCGTGCTCAGGGCCATTCGAAGGTCGGGGCTGAAGGCTACTGCCTCGGCGGCCTGCTGGCCTTCCTGGCCAACACCAGGACCAATGCAGATGCGACCGTGAGCTAGTACGGCGTTGGCATCGACAACTACCTTGGTGAGGCTGGTAGGGCCCGTAAACCGGCGCTGCTTCACATCGCGGAGGAGGATGGCTTCGTCTCGAAGGAGAGCCAGGCCAGGATAAGGGCTGGCCTGACCGCGCCGAACTTCCAGCTCTACTCATACCCCGGCCGGGACCACGCTTTTGCGCGGGATGGCGGCAAGCACTTCCATCAGGGCGACGCCCTCAAGGCCAGCAAGCGGACGATGGACTTCTTCGACAAGCATCTGAGCGGGCGGTAGGGCCGGTATGGCCGGCGGCCGGCGCGTTTCACGTGAAACGCTTCGGCAAGACGTGTGAACACCCGAACGGTCAGACCCGGTAGTTGAAGCTGATGCTGATCCTGGGCGTGCTTGCGCGATTGACCGTCACCTCGTGGCGCAGCCAGCTTTCCCAGAGCAGGACCTCGCCGGCCATCGGCGCGACGTAGACGAAGCGACGGTGTTCCTCGTCCGCATCTTCGCGCGGGGCTGGGGCGGCCATCATCATCGCCAGACGCGGGTCCTCGAACTTCAGAGAGGATGCGCCATCGGGTACGCGCACATAGTAGGTGCCTGACATCACGCAGTGCGGATGGATGTGTCCGGTATGAGAGCCGCCCGGCTCGAGCACGTTGACCCACAGGCTGTCGAGCTTCAGCCGCTTGCCGCGCAAGTCCATCTGCAGGTGAGACGCGAACGTCTCGGTGTGTGTCTTCAGTACACGGACAAGCTGGTCGAAGCATGTCGCGCGCTGTGGAAGATCATTGAGCGATGCGTAGGAGGTGTAGCCTTGGTAGCCGTGTTCGCGGCACCAGGCGCGGCCGGCCTTGTCTTCCTTCGCGAGCATCTTCGATGCATCGAGCAGATCGGCATTGAGCTCGGCGTCGCCGATGCTCTCGCGATAGATCTCTGAGATGAAGTGGCGTGTGATCGACATGCGCAATGACTAGCACACGCGCGCAGACAATTCGAGATCGCGCCTGCGTTGCAGGCCTTTGCTCATCGTCATCACATCGCGGAGATTTTTCGTCGAACGTCTTCGCGTTCGGAGTTGAGTAAGGCTCGTCGCGCATTCTTCTCGTGTCGGGCGAGCGTAAGGAGTGGGAATGAACGAGCAGTCGCGTGAACCGGAGTGGGCGCCGGAAGCGGACGAGAGGAGCGAGAGAATGAGGCGAGCATGGTCGATCGAGGATCTGAGAAACAGGCTGGGCGTGGCGGCGCCAGAAGCGGGGCCAGAAAAGCGGGAAGCCTCCCGCAAGACTGAAGCGACAGTGACGACAATGGAGCGGCCGCGGATCGTGCGGCGAGGCATGGCCCCGGCGCTGGCATAGCGCGGGCCTACGGGTCGGATGAAGACAAGAAACCCCGCCTCCTTGCAGAGGCGGGGTTTTGCATTTCGGCTTTGGGGCGATCGGCTAGTTGTTCATCGCCGCGAAGAATTCGCCGTTCGTCTTCGTCTGCTTGATCTTGTCGAGCAGGAACTCGATCGCATCCTGCGCGCCCATCGGATTGAGGATGCGGCGGAGGACGTAGATCTTCTGCAGCTCCTTGGCGTCGGTGAGCAGCTCTTCCTTCCGCGTGCCCGACTTGAGGATGTCGATGGCCGGGAAGATGCGTTTGTCGGAGACCTTGCGGTCGAGGATGATCTCGGAGTTACCCGTACCCTTGAATTCCTCGAAGATGACTTCGTCCATGCGCGAGCCGGTTTCGATCA
>CAIKXW010000251.1 GCA_903831485.1 uncultured Alphaproteobacteria bacterium
GACGCCGATGAATTCGCGGAAGCCGCCCGATGGCGTCGTGTAGAGCTGGCCCGTGACGATGGCGATCCCGAGCGCCACGAAGCCAAGCGCCGCCATCAGCAGGCTCGCCATGCGCCAGTGGGAGTAGCGGTATTCGAGTTTTGTTTCGGACACCATATCACGATCCGGATTGAGTCACAGGCAGCAATTTCATGCCGGGCACGGCCCGCGCCGCTAACCTGTCGAACGTAACGGTCGATGCACAACCGGCCTGCCTGTTCGACCATGCGATCAGATAATCCGCCAGGTCTGCCCGAGGCGCTGCGTCGCCATTGAAAAGTTCGGCGACAAGGTCGCTCGCTTCGAAGACCATGTCGCGCGCGCAGAGCAATTGCCGCATGGCCGCGCCGATCTGCTCCGGCGAGTAAGCGAAACAGCTGCGCAACACCCATACGGTTTCAGCCAACACGACGACGGAAATCCGAACCGGGTCATCCTCGGATCGCTCGGCCATGAAGCGGCGCACAGCCTCGCGCTGGCGGGGATCGTCTTCGGTCACGAGGAAACGCAGAAAGACGTTCGTGTCGATACCGATCACTTTTTGCCCTTATGCACTTGGCCTTCAATGCGCCGATGTTCGGCAATCACGGCGTCGGCGATCGCGTCGTCGATCTCCTCGAGCGAAAGCGACCTGCCGCTCGGCGGCGGGCCGAGAAGCCCCATCAGTTCGACGGCGCGCAAGTTCCGCGCAAATATCTCCACCTTGCCGTCGCGGATGACATATTCGACGCGGTCGCCCGGCCGCAGACCGAGGGCCTCTCGCACCTCGAGCGGCACCGTGGTTTGGCCCTTGGCGGTGATCTTGGACTGGACAGTCATGCGCTTTCCTTACTTTTATCAAATAGTAAGGAATCCCGAAACAATCAAGACTAGTTCGCCAGCTCCTTCAAACCCTGCCGGATCAGCGCGCTCGTTTGCGCGGCTTCGCCCAGCGACCTGACGCTCGCCGCAATCGCCGCCGCGGCCTGCGGCCGGCCGTAGCCGAGATTGACCAGCGCCGAGATGGCGTCCTGCACGGGCTTGGGCGCGCCCTTGGCCGCGTCTTCGCCCGCCAGCCTGATAACCGCAGGATCGACATGGCCGAAGACCGGGGCCTTGTCCTTGAGTTCGGAAACGAGGCGCTGCGCCAGCTTCGGCCCGACGCCGGGCGCGCGGCCGATCATCGCCTTGTCCTGCGTGCCGATGGCGGTCCCCAACTCGCCGGCCGAAAGGGTCGAAAGGATCGCCAGCGCCACTTTCGCGCCGACGCCTTGCACGGTCTGCAGCAGGCGAAACCAGTCGCGCTCCGCATCCGATGTGAATCCGAACAGGCGGATCGCGTCTTCGCGCACCTGCGTTTCGATGGCGAGGGACGCGGCCTCGCCGGGGCGAGGCAGGTTCTGCAATGTCCGCGCGGAACATTGCACGACATAGCCGACGCCGTTCACGTCGAGGATCACGAAATCCTCGCCGTAACTGTCGATGATACCCGTGAGCTTGCCGATCATGGACCGATGAACCTGCTGGCGCGATTCGCAGCGCCATGCAGAATACAGCACAGGCCGGAATTATCATCGGCGATGAAACGGAAATCCCGCATATGCAGACCGGACTCGATCCCGAATTGCGTTCCCGGGTCGAGGCGATGCTCGAGCCCGGCGAAAGCATCCGCTGGATCGCACAGGCGGCGATCGCGCGCTCGCCGCATTTCGCAGCGGAAGGCTGGTCGCCCTACTGGATCATCGCCGGGATCGCCGGCGTCTTCGAAGCCTTCGCGCTGGTCGCGCTCTATGTCCTGCGCGATGCGAAAGTTCTGATCTATGTCGCCGTCGGTCTCGTCTTCATCGGGCTGGCGCTCGCCTTGCGGCAGCGCGACGTCAACGCGCGACGCGCCGCCGGCAGACGGATATTCGCAATAACCGAGCGGCGGATCTTCGATGCGGATGTGGCTGGAGTCGCTCCCCTGGTCAGTTTCGCAGTCGCCGAGATTGGTTATGCCGAGGCCAACCGTACGCACGACGGCTTCGGGGATATCGAATTCGGTTGTGGCGAAAGTGGCGCGAGCGCAAAAGATGCGCATATCTTTCATCACTGGCGTGGCGTGCCGCAGGTCAACGAAGCCATGAAAGCGCTGGAAAGATTGAAGCGCGACCACGGACAGAAACTGGTGCGTACTGCGCCTGACGACGAAGAGGAAGCGAGTATCAGAGCATGAAAACGCGCGCAGCCATCCTCAC
>CAIKXW010000252.1 GCA_903831485.1 uncultured Alphaproteobacteria bacterium
AGCCGCGCCTCGAGCGCCTCGCGGCCCTCGCGCGCATGGCGAAGCATGACCCAGGCTTCCGACACCTCGGCCAGCGCCGCGCCATTCTTCGCCCATGCATCCAGCAGCGCACGGTGCCGCGACTGTTCGAGCAGGCCGAGGCCATCATGCTGGCCATGGATGTCCGCGAGCAGCAGCCCGGCTTCGGCAATCAGCGCAGCACTGACCGGACGGTCGTTGAGGAAGGCGCGGGCGCCGCCACCCCGCTTGATCATCCGGCGGAAAACCAGCGGCTCGGCGGGATCGCTCTCGATGCCTCGCGCCGACAACGCCGGCCAGACGGCGTGACCGGCTGGAACCTCAAACGCAGCAGAGACTTCAGCCGCGTCGCTCCCGGGCCGGATCAGCCCCTGCCCGCCTCGTCCGCCAAGCGCAAAGGCGAGCGCCGTCATCAGGATGGACTTGCCCGCCCCGGTCTCGCCCGTGAGCGCGGTGAAACCCTCGCCCAGCTCAACCGCGAGATGGCGCACCAGAACGAAGTCGCGGATCGACAATCCCGTCAGCATATCTCGACACCGGTCTACCAGACAGCCCACTAACACGGACAGAACAAAATAGGAACACACGCGCTGCAGATCGCGAAAGCCCCCGGCCGCAGAAGGGCCAAGTGCGGCGGAAGAACGCAGACGTGATGCTGAGGGCGCGTGACGTGCGTACAGGTTTTAGCGATAACGCCCACTCGCCCGGCCGGAGCCGGTCATCGGAGACACATCATGAAGAAGCTTCTGGCCGCTGCCGCGATCGCCACGGTCGCCCTGCTGTCCGCACCCGCCTTTGCCGCGCTCCAGACCGGCGCCGCAGCCCCCGAGATCAGCGCAAAGGGCGTAACCGGCGGCAACGAGTTCAACTTCAAACTGTCGGACGCGCTCAAGAAGGGCCCGGTCGTGATGTACTTCTTCCCGGCCGCCTTCACCGCAGGCTGCACGATCGAGACGCAGAAGTTCGCGGACAAGGCTGACGAGTTCAAGGCCGCCGGCGCGACGCTGGTCGGTCTCACGGCCGGCGCGAAGATGGCGGACGACAAGATGGCCAACGCCGCCGACAACCTGGCGCGCCTCGCTGAGTTCTCGAAAGAGCACTGCCGCGACAAGTTCCCGATGGTGGCGATCAACGCCGATACGGTGAAGGCTTATGACGTTGTGCTCTCCGGCCGCCCTGACTGGAGCAACCGCACCTCGTTCGTCATCGCGCCGGACGGCAAGGTCCTGCTCTCGCACACCGACATGGCCCCCGACAGCCACATCGAGAAGACGCTGGCGACGGTGAAGGCCTGGAAAGCCGCCCACGCCGGCAAGCACGCGGGCCACTAACCGAACTGGTTTAGCCCTTTTTCGATCGACATGATTGACCGGCTCGCCTCACGGCGGGCCGGTCACTTGTTTCTGGCTGTCTCAGAATGCCCGATAGCTGACGAAAATGCCGAGCGTCGCTTGATCCTCTGAGCCGCGCAGCTGTACGAGCGGGCTCTCGGCGGCGTCCCCGGCCAGCTTCTCGTAGCTGGCGAACGCAACCAACGTCCAGCGATCGTCCAGCGGCAGGATGGCCGTGCCGCCGAGCCCGTAGGAATAGACGCCTCCGCCGGCCGTGTAGACCGGTAGGCCCGCCGCCGCGGACTGCGCAGGCGTCACGCCGAAATAGGCCGTCGTATAGGTGTCGTCGACGACTCGCACGCGCGGTCCGAATGACCAGATAAGCGGCGGTCCGAAAGCCATGCTGCGGCCCGACCATGACACGTCCAGATCGAGAACCGCGCCGTCATGGCCCGAAACTGCCTTGCGCGCCTCTGCGCCAAGCGTGACGCCGCCAATCTCGTACTCGACGAACCCGCCAAGTTCGAACGTCGTATCGACTTCGCCGAGCCCGCGCAGATCCGTGGTGTCTTCACCCGTGACCGCGAATGGCTGGTCGCCATCTTCGCCGCGCGAGAACTTGAGGCGGCCAATCGGGCCCACACGTAGCGTGTCCTCGTTGATGAAACGATAGCCGACGCCTTCCTGCACCGAGGCAAAGAAGTCATCGCCATAGGTCACCTGGATGTTTGGCAGGATGGAGACCCGATAGCTGTCGTCGCCCTCATAGGTCGGCGCCGTCAGCGCGCCGGCGCCAAGGGTCAG
>CAIKXW010000253.1 GCA_903831485.1 uncultured Alphaproteobacteria bacterium
CAACACGTCGGCCTCGCACGCCGACGCCAGCGCGCTGATGCAAGCATCCGCAAGGTCGGCGTAGGCAAGGCCTGCATCCGGAGCGCTGAGAGCCCCTTGCAGCAGCTGATAACCGATCCGAAACGCTTCCTCGCGGTGGAAGCGGCGAGCAACATTGAGCTTGGCCTCGAAATCGCTCGACCGATCCAGCTGCACCCGCAACCGCTTCTCGCGTTCGCCGGGCCGATCGCCGCTCGCCGGCGCCCGAAAGGATGGCTCCAGCATCGCGTCGATGAGGGCCGGGCGGCGGGCGAGATCCGCGGCGAGCTTCGGCGCGAACGTCATTGTACGGATGATTTCACGCGTGAGCGCTGGCTCCGCCAGCATCAGCGACATGACCTGCACGCCGGATTTCAGTGCGGAAAAGAACTCCAGAAAGCGCTGGAAAGCCGCATCCGGCTCCCCCGCCCTCGACATGGCCTCGAGAAGTCGCGGCCCAAGTGACGTGAGCAACTGCTGGGAACGCGCCGACCGTGTCGCCGGTATGCTGCCCCGGTGCCATTGCTGGAAGACATGGATGATGTGGGACGGGTCGCTGAAGCCGAGCTTCTGCAAGGTATCGACAGTACCAGGATCATCGTCGACGCCCGTGAAGACGAGGTTGCCCGCCTCCCCTGAAATCCGCTCTTCAGCCGCGAACAGGTCGGAATAGACGCCATGGACGCGACGGCGAACAGCCGCAATGTCGTGTTCGAACGAAGCCCCGTCGCTATAGCCGGATAGCGCACGCACGGCTTCGCGACGGTCGGGCGCGTTGGGAAGCTGGTGCGTCTGCTCGTCGTTGAGCATCTGGATGCGGTGCTCGACGCCGCGGAGGAAATCGTAGGACGTCGCAAGATCGGCCGCCACGTCAGCTGACACCACATCGGCCGCCTGCATTGCGGCCAGCGCATCCTTTGTTCGCGGCGCGCGCAGTGCCGGCATTCGTCCGCCGAGGATCAGCTGCTGCACCTGCGCGAAGAACTCGATCTCACGAATTCCGCCGCGTCCTAGCTTCACGTCGAAGTCGGGCGAGCCAAGTTCAGCATGGCCGCCATGGGCATGAATCTGGCGCTTTATCGAATGCACATCCGCGATCGCCCAGTAGTCGAGGTGACGGCGCCAGACATAAGGAGCAAGTTCATCCAGATAGGCCTTGCCCGCAGTTACATCTCCCGCGCAGACGCGCGCCTTGATGTGCGCCATCCGCTCCCAGTTCTGGCCGATGCTTTCGTAGTAACCGAGCGCAAACTGTGTGGAAACGGCCGGGGCCGTGGAAGCCGGATCGGGACGCAGGCGCAGGTCGGTGCGAAAGACATAGCCATCGACCGTCCGCTCTTCCAGACAACGTACAAGACTGCGCGCGACCCTGCTCATCGCTTCCTTGACGCGCTGGCCCTTCATGGGCAGAACATCAAGGTCGAAGAGAAGGATAAGATCGACGTCGCTGGAATAGTTGAGTTCGCCAGCGCCCATCTTGCCCATCGCGAGCGCAAACAGTCCCGGCATGTCGTCGCTGTCGCGCCTCTCTTCGAACCACCCCTGGGCCCAGCCCTCACGGATGGCGACTCGCAAGGCAGTCTGCACGGCGGTGTCTGCAAGATGCGTCAGCTGCTGCGTAACGCGATCTGGCGTCCAGGCGCCGGAAAGGTCTGCGGCGGCGATGGCAAGCTGAGCAGCCTCCTTGGCGCGCCGCATTTCGCGCATGGCATCCGCAATGCTGGCGCCGGCGCCCGCCTGCCGCATCTGCTCAAGCGCCGCGGACATCGGGAATTCCGGACCACCTGCAAGCATCTCCATCACCTCGCCGCGCCGCTTCACCATGCGTGCGATGTGATCCGAATGCGGCGTTGCAATCGCCAGCGCGCCCAGCAAGTCGGACGGATCGCCGACGAGGGGGTGAATGCCTGAGATTTCGAGTCGGTCTGTCATTGACGGAAACTAGCCATACCGGGCGCAAAATCACGCCAGGATTTGCCCGTCATGCGGCCGGCAGCACAATGCTGGCCTTGAGGCCTGGCCTGCCCGGCGGGCCGTTGCCGTCTGCAAGGACGAGCTTGCCGGAATGGGCGTCCGCAACGGCTGAAGCGAGGCTGAGGCCAAGCCCGCTGCCCGGCTCGCTGCGGGACTGTTCGAGCCGCACGAAACGTTCGATCACCCGCTCACGATCCTGCGCCGGAATGCCGGGACCTGAATCGACGACGGAGATTACGACGTCGCCCGCCGCATCATGGCCCGCGGTCATTCGAACTGCGCCGCCCGCAGGTGTGTACTTCACCGCGTTGTCGAGAAGGTTGGAAAGCGCCTGAGCAACGAGGTGGCTATCGGCAAGCACGAAGAGTTCGCCCTTGGCCTCGTACACCCAGCCAAGCTCCTTCTCCTCGCAGACGGGCTGATAGAGCTCCGCAAGCTCATCCACCAAGCCGCGCACGTCGGTACGCCGAAACGAGCCTGTCGCGCCCGCCTGCACGCGTGACAATCGAAGCACGGCGTTGAACGTCTCAAGCAAGCTGTCCACATCGTCGATCGATTTGACCAGCGCGGAGCGCGGCCCCTCGTCGGCATTGTCCTTGAGCCCAGCCTCCAGTCGGTTGCGCAGGCGCGTCAGCGGCGAGCGCAGGTCGTGCGCAATCGAATCCCCCGCAGACCGGGACGAAATCACCAGTCGTTCGAGCTTTGCCAGCATCGCATTGAGCTGCTCGGACAGCTTGTCGAACTCGTCGCCCGACCCCAGCACCGGCGCGCGCCGCGTCAGGTCGCCCGCCATGACGCCCTCGGTCGTACGCGCCAGCTGTTCAGCCCGCTGCGCCGCCGAGCGCGAGATCACAACGCCACCGATGAGCGACAGCACAAAGCCAACAGCGGCCGACCGCCAAACCACCTCGCTGATCCGCCGGTTCATCTCGCCGAGCTGGCCGACATCGTAAGCCACCATCAGCACGCCGCCCTCCGAGAGACGCGAAATGCGCCCCTCCGCCGAAAGCCGGCTCGGCTCTCCATCGGGCGTGCGGGCGTCGTACTCGAACTGGACATCAACCACCTGCCCAGCCGGCGCAGCGGCAGGCAGCACATCGAAGTCGCCGGACAGCTTCTGGCCGTTACCGTCGAGCAGCAAGTAGTAGAACTTCCCCCGCGCCTGCGAGCGTTCCGCCACCGCCTGGTTCAGTCGATCAATCCCGCCGCGATAGGCGGCAGAAAGCTCCTGAAACTCTGCGTTGAGCTCGATCTCGGCCTGCCGGCTCATATGGCCCGCAGTCTCGTAATAGAGATAGGCAAGCAGTGACGCGGAAAACAGGATGAAGATCGATGCGTGCAGCAGCGCCAGCCGGAACGTCGTCGTCCGGACCAACGCCGGCAGCCTGCCAATCTTCATCGGATCAAGGCTTCATGGCCTAAGCTTCGAGCCGGTATCCCGCGCCGCGCACCGTGTGCAGCAGCGGCCGTTCGAAATC
>CAIKXW010000254.1 GCA_903831485.1 uncultured Alphaproteobacteria bacterium
CTGATCGGGCTCAACCTGCAGACCTATGCGCAGCTCTCGAAGGAGCGGCTGGCGGGGCAGGTGGTGCTGAAGAAGAACGGCGATTTCGACTACACCGCGACGATCGATCTGGCCGACGCCGAAGGCCGGCTGCGCGGCGAGCCGAAGGATTTCCAGATCACCGGCCAGCGCGTGCACATCGAAGGGCCGGTGGTGAAGTTCAAGCCTTGGGCCAACGTGATCGGCATCGATTCGCTGTTCAAGGTGACCGAGGTCTACGGCACCTATGTGAACCCCAACTGCACCAACAAGTACACGCCGCGCCGCGAGACGACAGAGGAATGCAAGACGGGCGATTTCATGGGCTGCCTCGGGTCGAGCTGGCAGATGCTGGACCTCGCGGACTTTTCCCACACATCCGCAAGTGGCCAGCTGATGGATGACGGCGCGATCTACGACATCTATGCGAGCCAGGATGCCTTCGAGCTGAAGCCGAACGAGAGCAATGCGGTGGCGATGGCGCTGCAGGGCCAGGTAGCGCCGCGCGGGCCAGTGGACTGCGATCCGGTCACGGGACCTGTGCAGACGCCGAGCGGCGCGGTTGAGTATCGCCCGCCTGCAGCGACGGTGGCGCCGCAACCGACGCTGCCCCCTGTGCAGGGCACGGTGCAGCCGCAGGTGATGCCGCAGGCGCCGGCGCCGAACTAGGCTTCGAAAGGTCTCTGACAAAGAGCAAACGCGTCAGCGGCCCTCGCCCATGTCGGCGAGCGCCCAGTCCGCAAACGCCGCCAGATCGCCACCGGTGAAGAGGAAGCCACGCACGCCCGCAGCCTTGGCGGCGTCGAGGTCGGCCTGTTTGTCGCCGATGAGGAAGGAGCGTTCCTTGATGACGGGGAAGTCCGTCATCGCGCGGATCAGCATGCCTGGCTTTGGCTTGCGGTCGTAGCTGTCCCTTGTGTAGCGCGGGATCGTGCCGTCTTCGTGAAAGGGGCAGTGGTAGATCTGGTCAAAGCGTGCGCCCGTGCTGGCGAGTTCGGCTGACATCCAGTCGTGCAGCGCCTGCATCTGCTCTTCGGTGTAGTAACCGCGCGCGATGCCGGACTGGTTGGTGACGACGAAGACCCACCAGCCCATGTCGTTGAAGCGGCGGATCACGGCCTGCGCGCCATCGACCCACTCGAAATCCTCGCGGCGGAAGACATAGCTGTGATCGACGTTGATGACGCCGTCGCGGTCGAGAAAGAGGGCGGGGCGCGCGGTCGGCATCTCTAGGCGGACTGCGTGGCTGGCGCTGCTTCGGCCGGCGGATCGGCGGGTTGTTCTTCAACCTTCGGCGCGACGGCGAGGCCGCGCATCAGCGGCAGCAGCGAGACAGCGCAGAACACGGCGGCGAGCGCGAAGGCTGCGCCGGGGAAGAAGAAGGGCGCGCCCGAGGCAGTGAAGTAGTGGAAGGTTTGCGTCATTGCGAGCGGTGCGAACATGTTGGAGAGCGAATTCACACTGGCGATCGCGCCCTGGAGTTCGCCCTGTGCATTCTTCGGCGTACGCACGGACATGATCTGGTTCATCGCGGGGCCGAGGACGCCCGCAAGCGCGCCGAACGGGATGATGAGGTAGACCATCCATCCCTCTGTCGCGGCGGCATAGGCGGCGAAGGTCACGACGCAGACGAGGAAGCCGAAAAC
>CAIKXW010000255.1 GCA_903831485.1 uncultured Alphaproteobacteria bacterium
CGGGGCCGGCGCCGGCGACACGCGTTCCGCCGCAAGCGGCGAGGGCGACACCCATCGCCACGCCTGCAAGGGCCCATCGCCAGGTCCGGATCGTCATCACGAACTTGCCTTTCCCGGCCACATCTCACAGTCACAACGATGATTGCGGCAATCCGGCAGGATTTCCATGCCAGAATTCATGAATGACGCGCGAACGTTAAGGCCAATTTACGTTCGCAAGCCGCCTTCTCGCAGGCGCGCCGGCAGCCATGGTTGACACTCGGGGACGCCTCCGTTAAACGCCCGGCTCCCAATTCAGGTCGCAAACCTCGGCAGCCGCCCATGAAAGTCCGTTCCTCTCTCAAATCGCTCAAGGGCCGCCACCGCGATTGCAAGGTCGTGCGCCGCAAGGGCCGGACCTATGTGATCAACAAGACCGACCCGCGCTTCAAGGCGAAGCAGGGCTGATCCACCTCAATCCAGATTGACCGCAATCGGCGCCAATCCAGCGGCGAGATGCGCTTGTGCGTGATGTTCCGCGCACGCATAGTGGTGCCATGTTCCGGCCCATCTTCCTGTCCTTCACCGTTCTCGCGCTGGCGGCCGCCTGCGGCGACAAGGCGTTTTCGCCCGGTCCGTCCGCCGAGACCCCGAGCAATGTCGCCAGCAGCGCCGAGGCGGAAGAAGCCGCCGAGAACAAGAACATCAGCCAGGAACTCCTCGACAAGCTGAAAGCCACCAAGGACGAGGCCGAAGCCACCATGCTGGAAGAGGAGATCTGGGACGCCTGGCTCGTCTCCGGCTCCGCCACCGTCGACACGCTGATGCAGCGCGGCCTCGAGTATCAGGAGAACGAAGAACTCGATGCCGCCCGCGACGCCTTCGACAAGGCCATCGCCATCCTGCCGGAATACGCCGAGGGCTGGAATCGCCGCGCCGTGCTGTTCTTCAACGACGGCAAGTATGACGAGGCCATCGCCGACCTCGAATCCGCCATCACCTACGAGCCGCGCCATTTCGGCGCCTGGATCGGAATGGCAATGATCTTCGAGTCGGTCGACCGCCCGGAAGCTGCGCTTAAAGCCTACGACAAGGCGCTCGAAATCCACCCGCTGGCGCAGGCCGCCGTGCAGGGCAAGCGCCGCCTCGATCGCATCGTGAATGGCCGCGCGCTCTAGCCGTTAACGAGATGCCCACAGCGCCATGCACAGGGAATCGCCGCCTGCGGCGCGCGCGTCGTTGGATGTGGTTCGCCGCCCCGGTAAAGTGACGCTCACTTCGCTTCGGGGAGATCGACATGGACGACGGCGCAGCAGCAGCCGCCCTCACGCAGGCGGCGAGAGAAAAGCTCCGGCAGACGGTCGCGAAGATCGAGAAGCTCGAGGAAGAAAAGAAAGAGGTCGGCGGCCAGATCAAGGACGTCTACCAGGAAGCCAAGTCCATGGGCTATGACACCAAGGCCCTCCGCGCCGTGATCCGCCTCCGCAAGATGGACCGCCAGGAACGCGAGGAAGCCGAAGCCATCCTCGACACGTATCTGCTGGCGCTGGGCGAGATCTGAGGCCGCTGCGCGGCGGCTGTTCCACAACAGGGACACGCGCTACCTTCGCCGCATGAAGCGCGAAGTCGATCAGCGCAAGACACGCAAGGCCCTGCGCAAGCTGCGCCGCGCCGCTGATCGCGCCACCGAGGAGGGCGGCCCCGGCCTGTCGGACTGGGAGCAGGACTTCGTCGAAGGCGTCACCACCCGCCTCGAAACCTACGGCTCTGCTTTCCGCGACCCCGGCAAGGGACGCCTCGATGAAGCACTCTCGGTAAGGCAGGCGCACATCACCCGGCTGATCGACAAGAAGTCGCGCAAGGCAAAACCCGCTGAGGCCGCGCCCGCCGCTGCACAGGGCGGCGAACCCACCCGCTCCAGCCAGCAACGCACGCCTTCCGCAAAGCCCACGGACAAGCCCAAGGCCCGCTCGAGCTTCAAGCCCAAGACCAAGGCCGCTTGGAAACCCCGCGGCCGCGACATCAATGACGACAAGGCGGCAGCCGAGGCCGCGCCGAAAAGGCCGAGCCTGAAAATCATTCCCGGCGGCAAGCGCTGAGACCGAGAACGACGCGGTAGGACAACCGCGTTCCGTCCAGCCGAATCCTGCCCTACAAGCCGCGCATGACCCACTTCCTCCCCATCGTCCGCACGAGCGACACCAGCTTCAGCCTCCGCGTCACCGAAGATCTCTGCGTCGGCCCGCTCGGCCATGTCTTCCTGTTCGGCGGCGCGGGCCTCGGCGCGGCCGTCCTCGCGCTTGAACAGACCTTTCAGCGCGGCCTCGTCTGGGCGACCGCGCAGTACATCTCTTTCGCCCGCCTCGGGGCCGACGTCGTGCTCGATGTCGCGGCAGCCCAGCAGGGCAAGTCCGTCACGCAGGCCACCGTCACCGGCCGCGTCGGCGACCAGACCATCTTCAGCGTGATGGCCGCCCTCGGCGATCGCGAGGGCTACCCGGACCAGCACTGGCGCGACATGCCCGACATGCCGCCGCCCGACCAATGCGAGCAGGAGCCGCAACGCCCGACGCAGGACCCGAACGCCCGCCTGCGCCAGTCGCTGGATGTGCGCGCCATTCCTGGGCCCGTGCGTCACGAGATGGCGATGCAGACCGGCCGAACGCTGCTCTGGATCCGCCAGAAGAATTCGGCCCCGGTCGACGCCGCCATGCTCGCCGTCTTCGCGGACTTCGTCCCCGGCGCCATCGGCGGCGCGCTGGGCAGGGGAGGCGGCGGCAACAGCCTCGACAACAATCTGCGCGTCCGGAAGATCGTGCCCACCAACTGGGTGCTGTGCGACGTGCAGGCGCAAGCAGCGGCGCGCGGCTTCGGCCATGGCCACATGCGGCTCTATGCGGAGGACGGCACGCTGATGGCCACCGCCAGCCAGTCCATCGTGCTACGGACGTACACCCCGCCCAAGTCGGAAATCGCCTGATTCACCGCGCTGGATCAGCCCGCTTGCGCTTGGCCGCCGCACGCGAGAACATGAGGTCAGGTCGGATACAGGGTCTGCGGCATGTTGAAGGGGCTCGCGCGCGTAGCGCTACTGGCGATGGCAGTCGCCGGCGCGGCCAATGCCCAGGGTCCGCAGCAGCGCGATCCGCTTAACGGTCAGTTCGGCGCAATCGAAGTCGCCATGTCGCCCGCCGAAGCCGCCGCAGACGCCATGCGCATCGGCGACGCGCTGGCAAAACTGCCGGCCCAGCGGCCCGGCGTCGTCGATACCTACATCCTCACCGCATCGCTCTGGGACGAACCCGTCTTCGAGAATGAGGCGCGCGAAGCCGCCAGCATCCTCGCCCGCCGCTATGACGCCCCCGAGCGTACGATCACGTTGTCCGCCGGGCGTGGGCCGGGCGCGGCCCGTACCTATCCCTCCGCCACGCCCAACAATTTCAACGCCGCCCTCGGCCGCATCGGCAAGCTCGCCGATCCCAACGAAGACCTCGTCGTGGTCTTCTTCACCTCGCATGGCGGGCCGGACGGCGCCGTGGCGATGCAGGAGAAGGGCCGTCTCGGCGGCGCCATCCGCGCGCTCCACCTGCGCACATCGCTGCAGCAGGCGAACATCAAGTCGAAACTGGTGATCGTGTCGGCCTGCTATTCGGGCTATTTCATACTGCCGTTCTCTAACGACGATACCGTCGTGCTCACCGCAGCCGCCGCCGACAAGACCAGCTTCGGCTGTGAGCCGAGCCGCGACTGGACCTATTTCGGCGACGCGCTCTTCAACCATGCGCTGCGTGGCGGCGGCGGCGTCGTCGAGGCGTTCGACCAGGCGCGTGGCCTCATCACGAAGTGGGAAGGCGATCTTGTCGCCCAGTGGAACGCGCAGCCCGCCTCCGTGCGCGCCCGTGAGCCAAAGCCAGAACCTTCCAACCCCCAAAGCAATGTCGGCGACAACGCGCTCGCCCGCATCGCAAAGGCGGAAAGCTATGGCGTCGCCATCGCCTGCGCTGGCAATCTCTCCTATGCGCTTGACCGCGCCCGCACCGCCAGCGGCTTCAAGGGCTTCACCGACCAGGCCGCTCTAACAGGCGCCCTCAACGCCGCAACCGCCCGCGCCAACACCGAAGGCGCCGCCCGTGGCCGCTCCAACCAGGACACCGCTCGCAGCATCACGCAGGTTGCCACCACTGCGCTGCAGCTCGCGAAAGGCCAGACCCCGACGCTGGTCACCCACATCGAACGCTGCATGGCGCCGTAGGGCTTAGCCTGGCATCACGCCCGCGGCGTCAACCGCACCACATGCCCCATCTTGCGCCCGTCAGCGGCCGCGCGCTTGCCGTAGAGATGCAGCTTCCCCCCGCCGATCAGATGGCGCTCCCAGTCGAATGCATCCTCGCCCAGCAGGTTGATCATCTCCCCATCGGCCCAGCGCGTCGGATCGCCCAGCGGCCAGCCGCACACGGCGCGGATATGCTGTTCGAACTGCCCCGTCCGGCAGGCGTCCTGCGTCCAGTGCCCGGAGTTGTGAACCCGCGGCGCGAACTCGTTGGCCAGCAGCCTGCCGTCTTTCGTCAGGAAAAGCTCGAGCGCCAGCACGCCGACATAGTCGAGTTCATCCGCCAGCTTTCGCGTCATCCGTATGGCTTCGTCCAGCGCCGCTTTCGGCGCCGAAGCGGGGAAGGTGGAGCGCCGGAGGATTCCTCCCGAATGGTCATTCTCCGGCGGATCGAACGCGACGAACTTGCCGCTCGCCGAACGTGCGGCGATCACCGAGATCTCGCACTCATGTGTGATCCATGCTTCCAGGATCGAAGGACCGGCGCCGACATCCGCCCACGCAGACTTCGGAACCTCCCCTTTGAGCCGCACCTGTCCCTTGCCGTCGTATCCAGAGAATCGCGACTTCAGCACGCCATTGCCGCCGAGCTTCTCAAGCGCCGGCGCAATATCATGCGGCCCGTCGACACGCTCGAACGGCGCCGGTTCGATGCCGATGTCTCGGAAGAATGTTTTCTCCGCGAGCCTGTCCTGCGCCTTGGCGAGCGTGCGTCCGTTCGGGCGCACTGGCTTGCCTTGCGCCTCGATCAGGTCCGTCGCCGCAACCGGCACATTCTCGAACTCGATCGTCGCCGCCACGACGCTCGCCGCGAACTCCTTCAGCGCCGCTTGATCATCGAACTTCGCAACCCACGTCTTCGCCGCAACGCGCGAGGCTGGGCTGTCCTGCTCAGGCGTAAAGATGTGGACGTCGAGACCCATCCCGGCTGCCGCCATCGCCAGCATGCGACCCAGCTGGCCGCCGCCGAGAATCCCGATCACATCGCCCGGCCTGGCGATCGGACCCACAGGTTCGCGACTGCTCATTCTGCGTCTTCCACGCTCTCAGCCACAGCGTCTGTCTGCGCCTGCCGATATGCATCGAGCCGCTTCAGCAGCGCCGCATCATTGTTCGCCAGCATCGACGCCGCCAGGATCCCGGCATTCGCCGCCCCAGCTTCGCCAATCGCCAGCGTGCCGACCGGAATGCCCTTCGGCATCTGCACGATCGACAGCAGGCTATCGAGCCCCGACAGCGCGCTCGATTTCACTGGAACACCGAGGACGGGCAGGGAGGTCATCGAGGCGACCATCCCCGGCAGGTGGGCGGCGCCTCCGGCCCCGGCGATGATGATTCGCAGCCCCCGCTCCCGGGCGGTCTTGGCGTAGGCGACCAGCCGGTCCGGCGTCCGGTGGGCGGACACCACCTTCGTTTCATATGGAACGCCGAGTTCTGCAAGGATTTCGGCCGCTTTTGAAAGGGTTGGCCAGTCCGACCGGCTGCCCATGATGACGCCAACGAGGGGCTTTTGTGCAGGCGTCGACATGGGGCGCTCCGGCCGGAAAGCCGGGTTCTACCTGCTTCCGCCACAATTCCGCAACGGCGCGAAAAGCTTCGGTTAATCCCGCGCTAACAAGCTTGGGCGAGTTTCAGACCGGAGACCCTGTCCAGCCGATGAAGCTTTTCTCGATCTTCGGACCGCGCCCCCGGCGCGTGGAAGCCGCCCCGCCCGAGCAGCTCGTCGATCCGGCGCTGCGCGTGGCGGAGATATTCGGCGTGCCCGACATCCACCTGACGCCGCAGGTCCGCACTGCATTCAACGTGATGATCTCGGAGATCGACTCTCTCCGCCTCGACGTGGAGCAGCTCAAGCTTTCGCTCGCCGAAGCCGAAGCCTCCGCCGACCACGACACGCTGGCCCCGATCTACAACCGCCGCGCCTTCGTGCGCGAGACCCAGCGCATCCTCGCCATGGTCAAGCGTCACGAAGTGCAGGCGAGCCTGATCTATTTCGACCTCAACAACTTCAAGGCGATCAACGACGCCCACGGCCATCCGGCGGGCGACGCCGTGATCCGGGCCATCGGCGAAATCCTGGTCCGCCAGACGCGCGAGACGGATGTCGTCGGCCGCATCGGCGGCGACGAGTTCGCAGTGATCCTGACGCACACCGATCCCGAAGCCGCAGCCTCCAAAGCCGAAGCGCTTGCCGCCACGCTGTGCACCGAGAAGGTGCTGTTCAACGGTATCCCGCTCTACGTCTCCGCCGCCTACGGCATCACGCACATCGGCATCGGCGATACTGCCGAAAAGGCTCTCGCCCGCGCCGACGAGGCCATGTACGCCGACAAGGCCCTGCATCGCCGGGCGCAGGCGGGCTGATCGTTTCGCGCTACTGCCAGTTGTTGTAGCGAAATCCGCGTCCGCCGCCCCAGACCTGTTCGCCGATCGTACAGTCGGTCTTTTCGGTCGGCAGTTTCAGCTGCGCTTTCACGATGCCCGGCTTCTGAGCCGGGGCAGGGGCCTCCGCGAACTGTATGGGCGCGGCCCCCGTGTCGAGGTCGAGGCTTGCAATCTCCATCACCAGCTTCTTGCGGATGGTGGACGACAGGTGGCGCAGGTCGAACACCGGAGCGATGAACGCGCCTTCGCCGCCGATCACGCAGTGCCGGTAGTACCGGTCGAGGTGATCGATATCGTAGAACTCCTTCGGCTTGTTCAGCATGATCGGCAGGCCGTTGATCACGATTCCCGACTTCACCACCTGGTCACGCGCAGGCTCCACCAGCCGCCCGGCATTGTTGGCGCCGTCGCCCGACACGTCGATCACCTGCCGGTGAGAAGAGATGTTGTTCTTGAGGATGTGCTGTTGCGCCGTCTCCAGCGCGCGTGAGATCGAGGTGCGCTGTTCGCCATATATCGGCTCATTCTCCAGCCGCTCAGAAAACTTCGTGGCGGCCTCGGTGGAGTCGATGATGGTCCAGGGGATCGTCTCGATCGGATCGAAATCGCCCGCCCATTCCATGTAGAGCACGGCGACCTTGCCCTCGGGGCCGGACAGCATCGCGTTGACGACGTCCTTGTGCCGGAAGGCGTCGACATAGCCCTGACGCTGGATCGAATGCTCGTCGTAATCCATCGACTGCGAGATATCGACGGCGAGGACGAGTTCGAGGTCGACGCGGATCATGCCGCCCTGCTGGGCCGTGACTGGCGCGGAAAGCCCGACAAACCCGGCCACGGCCAGTGCGGCGAAACCCTTGAGGCGAGACATGAGCTTCATCAATCGCTCCGGCGCCGGCTGAATCCTGTCGCCGGGCTAATCAGCTTGCAGGCCATCCGCCCGGCAGGCAAGCTGCCGTCCATCACGAACTCACGACCTCGCGCGCCAAGACGGGGCGGAGCCGGGACGGAGGAGAAGATGAACAGCTTGCCCGCCGCGCTCTCCGTGATTGTAATGCTGGCCGCCGCGCCGGCCCTGGCCCAGGAAAGCTACCAGCCGCCACGAACGCCCGATGGCCGTCCCGACCTGCAGGGCACATGGACCAACGCCTCGATCACCACGCTCGAACGCGCGGACCGCTACAAGTCCACCGTCCTCAAGCCGGAGGAAGTGGAGCAGGCGACGCAGAGCCATCCGCAGATCGTACGGCTGGTCACCGAGGATATTGCCAACACGCCGGCCACGGGATTGCTGACCGGCCGCGACCTCCTGATGGGGCGAGGCTACAACGCCTTCTGGATCGACCCTGGCACCCGCTTCGGCGTCGTGAGGGGCGAGACCCGGACGGCGTGGATCACCGATCCGCCGAACGGGAAAATTCCCTTCAGCGAAGCGGGCCGCAAACTGGCCCATCAGGGCGAAGAGCGCCTCGGCTATTCCGATCCGGAGTCGCGCCCCCTGCCGGACCGCTGCATCGCCACCGGCGGCCGCACCGGCCCGCCAATGATCAACGGCCTCTACAACAACCACTACCAGATCGTGCAGACGCCAACCCATGTGATGATTCATACCGAGATGATCAGCCATGCGCGGGTCATCCCCCTGAAGAAAAACCCAGAACAGCGCGAGCATCAGCCGGCGGCGATTGCGCCGCTGTTCGGCGATCCGGTCGCCTGGTGGGAGGGCGATGCGCTCGTGATCGAGACGACGAACTTCAACGACTACCATTCATGGCAGGACCACCCCGCCTACCTCTCGAAAACAGGAAAAGTCACCGAGCGTTTCACCCGCGTCGCCGAGGACAAG